>NZ_JACASJ010000074.1:0-26394 GCF_013391025.1 Enterobacter sp. SECR19-1250
AGTCATCGGGCATTATCTGAACATAAAACACTATCAATAAGTTGGAGTCATTACCGGCATTCAGTTTGATATGAATAAGTGTCATTTTTTTGACGCGGAAACAGAAGCGGCAATCAGATAATAAAAATGTTCGCCGGAAATATTAATTTCCGGTTTTTTTGTTTGTCCATTATAAAGGAATATTTTAATGAGTACTCTACTAAGAAGTGCTGCGCTTATTCTATGCGCAGGGGTTAGCTACGCACACGCCTCAGAACCGGCACCACACTGGAATTTTAATATAGGTGCCATGTATGAAATTGAAAACGTCGAAGGTCAGGGGGATGATAAAGACGGATTATATGAGCCCTCGGTGTGGTTTAACGCCACATGGGATGCGTGGACGATTTCCCTTGCCATGTATCCGGAAGGCCCCGTTGATTACAGCAGTATGACCCGCGGGACCTATTTTGATCGTCCCGAATTCGAGCTGCGCTATCGTTTTATTGGAACCGATGATTTTACCCTCGGCCTGACCGGCGGCTTCCGTAATTACGGTTATCATTTCAAAGATGAACACGGCGCGAAAGACGGTAGCGCGAATATGCAGCGCTACAAAATACAACCAGACTGGGATATTAAGTTAAGCGATGACTGGCGTTTCGGCGGCTGGTTTGCCATGTATCAGTTTGCCAACGACCTGGAAAAAACGGGTTATGCCGACAGTCGCGTTGAAACAGAAACGGGCTTTACCTGGACCATTAATGAAACCTTCGCGGCAAAAGTGAATTACTATTTAGAGCGCGGTTTTAATATGGACAGTTCACGTAATAACGGTGAGTTTTCAACGCAGGAGATCCGCGCCTATTTACCCATTTCATTAGGCAATACCACGCTGACGCCGTATACCCGCCTGGGGCTCGACCGCTGGTCAAACTGGGACTGGCAAGACGATCCTGAGCGTGAAGGGCATGATTTCAACCGTCTGGGCCTGCTTTATGCCTACGATTTCAATAACGGTCTTTCAATGACGCTGGAGTATGCCTATGAATGGGAAAACCACGATGAAGGCGAAAGCGATCGATTCCACTATGCGGGCGTGGGCGTGAATTACGCCTTCTGATCGGCTGTTCACCAGGGGCTATCAGCCCCTGGTTTTAGCGAAGAGAATCAGCGAACGAAAAGTGGGTTTCAATCAGCACCTTATGCGGGGCGGGTTTACCGGAGATACGCCTGAAAAGCAGGTCGCAGCTCTCTTCGCCCAGCTTGCGGGTGGGAATATCAAATCCAGCTGGCGCAGGCGTCAGAATCAGGGAGAGCATCGGGTCGCTGTAACCCGCCACGGCAACCTGCTCAGGTAGCATCAAATTTAACTCATCCGCAGCGCGATAAAGACTCAGCAATTTCATGCTGTCGGTGGCGAATACCGCATCCGGTGGGGTGGAAGAAGACAACAACGTAATGGCCGCTGAAAGTGCGCTCTCGTGGGTATAACCGCCATCAATGATCCAGTCCGGGTTAACAGCAATATTCGCCTTTTCCAGGCTGGCTTTATAACCCGCGAGACGATCAATAGACACGTGATAATCGAGTGGCGCATGCAGACAGGCAATTTTTTTCCGCCCGTTTTTAATAAACGTGTCGGTCAGCATCTCGCTGTCACGAAAATTGTCGGTATCGACGGAGTAAATATTCTGAAAGTCGCCTTCAACTTTACCGATTACGACTACCGGCACACCGTACATATCGAGCCGTGAGAAAAAGGATTCATTGGCAGGCGAACTCAGCATAATGACCCCTTTGATCATTTTCTGCTTTATTTTGCTTTCGCATTTTAGCAGGTCATCTTCACTGCTCTTTGACGTTTGCAAAATAACATCAAACCCTTCCTGTTCCGCCTTGGCGGTTATGGCGTGCAATACGTCGGAGAAAAAAGGATTACCGGCAGTGGTTTTTGTTGAGCGGGTGGAAATCACCATAATGGCGTCAAAGCCAGATGAGGTCAGAGCACGGGCAAGTTTATTTGGTTGATAATTTAGCTCTTCAATCGCCTTCAGCACTTTCTCCCGCGCTTCAGGAGAAATATTGGTTTGTTTATTCAACACTCTGGACACGGTTGATTTAGAAACACCAGCAACGCGCGCAATATCATAGATGGTGGGTGACATACACCTTACTCACTCCGGGACGGCAATGTCGTTCATCTTACTGGAGAAAAAACGGCAATAGCAATAATTATGAATTGATAATCAACGATCTGCCCCCATTTACTGTATTCTGAAGCAAGTCATTCCAGGCTTCCAGCGACGAAGGACGGCGATGAAGCGACTTAAAAACGAACTCAACTCTCTGGTGAACCGCGGCGTCGATCGCCATTTGCGTCTGGCGGTCACCGGGCTTAGCCGCAGTGGCAAAACGGCGTTTATCACGGCGATGGTTAACCAGCTGCTGAACCTGCACGCCGGGGCACGCCTGCCGCTGCTCAGTGCGGTGCGGGAAGAGCGTCTGCTGGGCGTTAAGCGCGTCCCCCAGCGCGATTTCGGTATCCCTCGCTTTACCTATGATGAAGGGCTGGCACAGCTTTACGGTGACCCACCCGCGTGGCCGACACCCACGAGAGGGGTGAGTGAAATCCGTCTCGCGCTGCGTTTTCGTTCCAATGAATCATTGATGCGCCACTTCAAGGATACCTCCACGCTCTATCTGGAGATTGTGGATTACCCGGGCGAATGGCTGCTCGATTTACCCATGCTGGCGCAGGATTATCTCAGCTGGTCGCGACAAATGACCGGTTTGTTACAGGGTCACCGCGCGGAGTGGTCGGCAAAATGGCGGCAGTTATGCGCAGGATTAGATCCGCTGGCACCCGCAGATGAGAACCGCCTGGCGGCGATTGCCGAAGCCTGGACGGATTATCTGCATCAGTGCAAACAGGAAGGGCTGCACTTCATCCAGCCAGGACGGTTTGTTTTGCCGGGCGACCTGGCGGGTGCGCCTGCGCTGCAGTTCTTCCCGTGGCCCGACGTGGATGGCGTGGGAGAGGCAAAGCTGGCGCAGGCAGACAAGCACACCAACGCCGGGATGCTGCGCGAGCGCTACAACTACTACTGTGAAAAAGTGGTGAAAGGTTTTTATAAAAACCACTTTTTACGTTTCGATCGTCAGATTGTACTGGTGGACTGCCTGCAACCGCTCAACAGCGGGCCGCAGGCTTTCAACGATATGCGCCTGGCGCTGACGCAACTGATGCAAAGTTTTCACTACGGACAGCGTACGCTGTTTCGCCGCCTCTTTTCCCCGGTGATCGACAAACTGCTGTTTGCGGCCACCAAAGCCGATCACGTAACGGTTGATCAGCATGCCAACATGGTGTCGCTGTTGCAGCAACTGGTGCAGGACGCCTGGCAAAATGCGGCGTTCGAAGGGATCAGCATGGATTGTCTTGGGCTGGCTTCCGTACAGGCGACGCAAAGTGGGCTGATTGATCTTAACGGCGAGAAAATCCCGGCCCTGCGCGGGAATCGCCTCAGCGACGGCGAACCGCTGACCGTGTATCCGGGCGAAGTGCCTGCACGCCTTCCGGGGCAGGCATTCTGGCAGAGTCAGGGCTTCCAGTTTGAAGCCTTCCGCCCACAGGTCATGACCGTCGATCAGCCATTACCGCACATTCGTCTGGATGCGGCGCTGGAGTTTTTGATTGGAGATAAATTGCGATGACGGAACCGTTAAAACCCCGCATTGATTTTACCGGGACGCTTGAGCAGGCGCAGCAGGAGGCCTTTAAAACGGCGCAGACGTTCAGCGGCGAGCAGGCAGAACATTTTGCGCCGGCCCTGACTGACGAGCCGTCCGTTGAGGAGGGCCAGGCGGAAGCGGTCGTTGAGGCGGCTTTACGTCCGAAACGTAGCCTGTGGCGTAAGATGGTCACGGCCGGGCTGGCGCTCTTCGGCGTAAGCGTGGTGGGACAAGGCGTGCAATGGGGTATCAACGCCTGGCAAACCCAGGACTGGGTGGCGCTGGGCGGTTGTGCTGCGGGGGCGTTGATCGTGGGGGCTGGCGTAGGGTCGGTTGTCACCGAGTGGCGTCGACTGTGGTGGCTGAGGCAGCGTGCGCATGAACGGGATGAGGCACGCGATCTGCTGCACAGCCACGGTACCGGAAAGGGCCGGGCATTCTGCGAAAAGCTGGCGGCGCAGGCGGGGATTGATCAGTCGCACCCGGCACTGCAGCGCTGGTATGCCGCCATTCACGAAACGCAAAATGACCGGGAGGTGGTGACGCTCTACTCGCATATGGTGCAGCCTGTGCTGGATGCTCAGGCGCGGCGCGAGATTAGCCGCTCTGCGGCGGAATCAACGCTGATGATCGCGGTCAGTCCGCTGGCGCTGGTGGATATGGCGTTCATCGCCTGGCGTAACCTGCGCCTGATAAACCGTATCGCCAGTCTTTACGGTATTGAGCTTGGCTACTACAGCCGGCTGCGGCTCTTTAAATTGGTGTTGCTGAACATCGCCTTTGCAGGTGCCAGTGAGCTGGTGCGCGAAGTCGGCATGGACTGGATGTCGCAGGATCTGGCGGCCCGTCTCTCAGCGCGTGCCGCGCAGGGAATTGGGGCAGGGTTGTTAACCGCACGTCTGGGCATTAAAGCGATGCAAGTCTGCCGACCACTGCCGTGGATCGACGGAGATAAACCGCGCCTGGGCGATTTTCGTCGTGAATTGATTGGGCAGCTCAAAGAGACGCTCAATAAAAAACCGGTTCAGTAACCGGTTTGTTTACTTATCGTGCTGGCTGTCAATCTTTCTTGACAGCCATCTTCCGCATCACCGTGTTCTGACATATCATTTTAAGGTTATTGGCTTAAAACGGTGAATTTCCCATGCGTCTTGAAGTCTTCTGTGAAGACCGTCTCGGTCTGACCCGCGAGTTACTCGATCTCCTTGTTTTACGTAGCATTGATTTACGTGGCATTGAGATTGATCCTGTCGGGCGAATTTACCTCAATTTTGCCGAAATTGAATTTAATACTTTTAGCAGCCTGATGGCTGAAATCCGCCGTATCGCTGGCGTTACGGATGTACGCACCATTCCCTGGATGCCGTCTGAGCGTGAGCACCTCGCATTGAGCGCCTTGCTTGAAGCCATGCCAGAGCCTTTTCTGTCACTGGATTTGAAAAGCAAAGTCGAGCGGGTAAACCATGCGAGCTGCCAGCTGTTCGCCCAGAGCCAGGACAAGCTCACTCATCACCATGCCGCGCAGCTGATCCCGGGGTTTAATTTCCAGCGCTGGCTGGACAGCAACCCGCAAAATACGCATAGCGAGCATGTGGTGATCAACGGGCAGAATTTCCTGATGGAGATTACACCGGTGTACCTGAAAGGAGAGAACGACACTCGCGTACTGACCGGGGCCGTTATCATGCTGCGCTCTACCGTGCGGATGGGCCGTCAGCTGCAAAATCTCTCCAGCCAGGATGTGGGAGCGTTCAGCCAGATCATTGCCGTCAGCCCGAAAATGCGTCATGTGGTCGATCAGGCCCGTAAGCTCGCCAGCCTGACCGCGCCGCTGCTGATTACCGGCGATACCGGGACCGGGAAGGATCTGCTGGCCCACGCCGTGCATCTTGCCAGCCCACGCGCGGCAAAACCGTATCTGGCGCTGAACTGTGCCTCTATTCCTGAGGATGCGGTCGAAAGCGAGCTGTTTGGCCACGCCCCGGAAGGCAAAAAAGGCTTCTTCGAGCAGGCGAACGGCGGTTCCGTGCTGCTGGACGAAATTGGCGAAATGTCGCCGCGCATGCAGGCCAAACTGCTGCGCTTCCTGAACGATGGGACCTTCCGTCGCGTAGGGGAGGATCACGAAGTTCACGTGGATGTGCGCGTGATTTGTGCCACCCAGAAAAACCTCGTTGAGCTGGTACAGAAAGGGATGTTCCGGGAAGATCTCTACTATCGACTGAACGTGTTGACGCTAAACATTCCGCCGCTGCGCGATTGTCCGCAAGATATCATTCCGCTGACGGAGCTGTTTGTGGCACGCTTCGCCGACGAGCAGGGGGTGCCGCGTCCGAAACTGTCAGCCGATCTGGGTACGGTGCTGACGCGCTACGGCTGGCCGGGAAATATTCGTCAGCTGAAAAACGCCGTCTATCGTGCGCTGACGCAGCTGGAAGGGTACGAGTTGCGTCCACAGGATATCCTGTTGCCGGATTACGATGCCGGAACGGTATCGGTGGGCGAAGAGGCGATGGAAGGCTCGCTGGATGATATTACCAGCCGTTTCGAACGTTCCGTGCTGACGCAGCTTTATCGCAGCTACCCAAGCACGCGTAAGCTGGCAAAACGCCTGGGGGTATCCCATACCGCGATTGCGAATAAGCTTCGTGAATATGGACTCAACCACAAGAAGGGTGACGAATAACGATAAAAGCCTCTGTAAAGAGGCTTTTTTTTGCACTTACTCTTTCGCCAGAGGCGTGGTAACTACCTCGACTTTTGTCTCTCCCTGAATCCCCGCAATTTTCTGTTCAACCTCTTTCACCTGTTCCTTGCTGTGAAGCAGGGTATAGGTCAGGTCGAACTGCGTGCTGGCGCCAGGTTGTAGCTGCTTAACGCGTTTCTGCTCGCGTTCAATGGTGACGGGATAGGCGTAGCTGGTACCCGGCTCAATACCCGTGACATAGCCCTGTTTGAGCGTATCGGTATTTTTCCATAAGGTCAGGACAGGCAACTGCCGCGTGTCGAACTGAATTGACGCACCTTTGTCTCCCGCTTTATTGACCACTGCCGCCAGGGTTTCATGATTATTATCCGCGAGCGGTTTGATATTGAAGACCATTTCATCAAAGCCCTGAGTGGGGCCAGCATAGGTTTGCCAGTTATCCAGACCCGCTTTGGCATAGTCATTGAAAGGACCAATGCTGGCAGCTGGCGCAAGGAAGCGGGCACCTTCTTCGAGGATTGGGGTACCAAAGTTGCTGTGATAGATAATCTGATAATCATGAGGATAATCAGCATGGTTAGTCAGAACATCATGCAGGCTGAACTGGTTGCTGCCCGGTACGTAACGCAGTTCGGTCATCGTCTGCAGATCTGCTTTTTTAAACGTGCTCTCTTTGATTAATCCGCGAATGCGAATTTCATGCGGTGCGGCATCAGCAACATCGACTTCCACCTGCGACGCAGGCGTATTTCCCGCCTTGCCGTGCAGGGTATAAATCTGACCGTCAGCCGTGACCGGGTGGCCTGTCCATTCATAGCCGCAACGAACCATCATTTCGTTGAAACCTTCCAGCCAGCCAAGTCCGTTTCGACTTTCCAGATTGATATAGGCCGGATTCACCACCTCTTTGACAGGCGAATCCCACCCCATTCGGGTACCAAAGCCTTCGACATGCAGTAGATTCATCCCACGCGTCGGGCTGAGGGTAATTGTCAGACCATTTTTGCTGCTGATAACGATTACTTTGCTGCCTTCCTGCTTGCCACCATGCAGGACTTTTTGCTCGATGCTGAAAGGCTGTCCCTTGAACTTCAGCTCATCGCTGGAAATTTTCCAGTTTCCTTTCTCCACGCCGCTTTCAGCGCTTGTCAGCACCCAGGTTTTAGCGGCGGCATGTCCAGATATCAGTACCGCAAGGACCGTAAAAGCCAGTTTAATCTTCATATTTAATCCCTTTTGCTGAAACGATTTTTTATCACGTAAGCAAATCTAATGTTTAGGCGAGAAGGGAAATATGACGGGCTTCACTGGCGGAGAAATTGCGGTTTTTAAACCTTTATTATGTGTTAGCGATCTCGTTATGGTGAGAATGGAACGTTTTTATTTCATGATATATGTGATTTTAGAACGTTTTTGCTTTAACGATTCAGCTGTTGAGGCAAGAAAAAAACCCCGCATCGGCGAGGTTTGGAAAGCAAGGTCTATTCTTAAATAAACCTTTTATTTCATTACATTGCTAAGCTTTATAAAATGCCTGTAAATAATCAGGCTTTCAGTGATTCCAGCGCAGCGGTGTAGTCAGGTTCGGTGGTGATTTCGTTGACCAGTTCGCTGAACACGACGTTATCGTTTTCATCGATTACCAGCACGGCACGCGCCGCCAGGCCTTTCAGTGGGCCTTCAGCAATGCCAACGCCGTATTTTTCCAGGAAATCCGGGCTGCGCAGAGTTGAAAGGGTAATGACGTTGCTCAGACCTTCAGCACCGCAGAAACGGGACTGCGCGAATGGCAGGTCTGCTGAAACGCACAGCACCACGGTGTTGTCCATTTCAGTGGCCAGTTGGTTGAATTTGCGCACGGATGCGGCACAGACGCCGGTATCAATGCTTGGGAAAATGTTCAGTACTTTGCGTTTGCCAGCAAACTGGCTCAGTGTGACGTCAGACAGATCTTTAGCCACCAGAGTAAAAGCCTGCGCTTTGCTGCCAGCCTGAGGAATGGAACCTGCTACAGCAACCGGGTTGCCCTGGAAATGAACGAGTTGTGACATAGATATCTTCCTGTTTACATATAGTTAACGTCGAGGCTAGTGTATGCCATCAGCGGATAACACGGCAAACCAATTTTTTCGCCTTACCGGGCTGCAAGGAGTCAGTGATGAGAAGCGTTAAGGTCTATGAAGAAGCCTGGCCATTGCATACCCCGTTTGTGATCTCTCGTGGCAGCCGAAGTGAAGCCTGCGTGGTAGTGGTCGAAATAGAAGAAGAAGGGGTTAAAGGGGTTGGTGAATGCACGCCTTATCCTCGCTACGGAGAAAGCCTTGCCTCGGTGATGGCGCAAATTATGACCCTGGTACCTGACCTGCAAACCGGGTTGACGCGTGAGGCGTTACAGCAGCGTTTACCTGCCGGGGCGGCCCGTAATGCAATTGACTGTGCGCTGTGGAGTCTTGAGGCGGCGAGGCAGCAGATATCCTTACCGTCGCTGGTTGGCGTGACGCTTCCGGAGAAAGTGGTTACCGCGCAAACGGTGGTGATTGGCGAGCCGGAGCAGATGGCTGCCAGCGCAAAAGCGCTCTTTGAGGCTGGTGCCACGCTGCTTAAGGTGAAACTCGACGATCGCTTAATCAGTGAACGCATGGTCGCCATTCGCGCGGCGGTGCCGGACGCCACGCTGATTGTCGACGCCAACGAGTCATGGCACCCGGAAGGGCTGGCCGCGCGCTGCCAGCTGCTGGCCGATCTGGGTGTGGCTATGCTGGAGCAACCGCTTCCGGTACAGGATGATGTGGCATTGAAGAACTTTATCCACCCATTGCCGATCTGCGCCGATGAAAGCTGCCATACCCGCGACAGTCTCGACGGTTTAGCGGGCTGCTATGAGATGGTGAATATCAAACTCGATAAAACCGGTGGGCTGACCGAGGCGCTGGCGCTGGCGTCGCAGGCACAGGCGAAGGGGTTTACGTTGATGCTGGGATGCATGCTCTGTACTTCCCGGGCGATTAATGCGGCGCTACCGCTGGTGAATCAGGTCCGGTTTGCCGATCTCGATGGCCCGACCTGGCTGGCGGTTGACGTTTCGCCTGCGCTCACCTTCACCAGCGGAGTGCTTCATCTCTGAGGCTGCCAGCGCAGAAGATCTACCATCGCTTTCAGGTATTTTTCGCTGGCTTCGTCGGAAGATATTGGGGGGAATTCAGCGGTGATGCAGTGCAAGTCCAGATCTGCGCACCAGCTACCAAATGACCCCGGGGTTTCATAACCGACGCTGCTGACCAGAGGCAGGGCGAAGGCATCGGCAAGCCACTGCCCCAGTGCGGAGTGACGGGGATCTTCAATACAGGCCAGCGGATCGTGAAATGAGACAACCCATGCGGGGTGGATTTTGTGGATTAACTGGCAGAGCGCCTGTGTTTCTGGCTCTGAGCCGGGTTTTTCTCCCGTCAGTAACACCACGTCACGCTCTTCAGCCGAGCTGTTCCAGCGGTAGACCGTTTCACCGGCGCGCCAGTTGGCCGCCGGGAAGTTGCGGTTTAAGTCTATCCCTCTCGCATTCGCCCGCAGCCCAAGCTGACAGCCATCCGGGTTGACGGTCAGGATCACATGATGCCGGCGTAGTGTCGGTGCAAGGGTGCGTAACGCGCAGGAGAGGGTGACGATCGAGGAGTTCTCATCGCCGTGCGTGCCCGCAATAATCAGGCCGCTATGACGATCGGCATCCGGTGCGGGAAACCAGATCAGCGGTGCACCTAAGAAAGACTGGCCATAATGTTCGGTGCCTGGCGGGAAAGCGCCACGTTCTGTTCTTGGTCGGGTAACTGCCATAGGAAATCCTGATAAAGAAGTGCTTACTCGCAGTGTTGTGCAAAACCCACGTTTAATCAAATAGTTTCATCGAAGAACGAAGATTGCCAGATATCACCTTTCCGGCTTAAGGTATTTGCATTTCGCCGTTTCGAAACAAATAATTACGCATTCGCGTATTACCGATTTCTAAAGGGGATCTCATGAAGCATCCTGTTTCGCTGCTTTTTTCTGCACTGTGCCTTTGCGGGCTATCGTCATTTTCTTACGCTGCTGATGTGCCAAAGGGGACGGTGCTGGCGCAAAAACAGGAACTGGTCAGACACATCAAAGACGAACCCGCGTCACTGGACCCGGCCAAGGCCGTGGGGCTACCCGAGATTCAGGTGATTCGCGATCTGTTTGAAGGCCTGGTTAATCAGAATGAGAAAGGGGAGTTGACGCCGGGCGTGGCGACGCGCTGGCAGAGTAACGATAACCGCATCTGGACATTTACCCTGCGTGATGATGCAAAATGGTCTGACGGCACGCCGGTCACGGCGCAGGATTTTGTCTACAGCTGGCAGCGTCTGGTTGACCCGAAAACCACCTCGCCGTTTGCCTGGTTTGCTGCTCTGGCAGGCATTAACAACGCTCAGGCGATTATTGATGGCAAAGCGGCGCCCGATACGCTGGGGGTAACGGCGGTGGATGCCAGAACGTTACGCGTTCAGCTCGATAAACCGCTGCCGTGGTTCAGCAACCTGACGGCAAACTTCGCGTTCTATCCGGTTCAGAAAGCGAACGTCGAAAGCGGTAAAGAGTGGACGCGTCCGGGCTCCCTGGTGGGCAATGGTGCCTACGTGCTGAAAGATCGTGTGGTGAATGAGAAGCTGGTCGTTGTGCCGAATACCCACTACTGGGATAACGCGAAAACTGTTCTTCAAAAAGTGACGTTTATTCCGATCAACCAGGAGTCTTCCGCCACCAAACGCTACCTGGCAGGTGATATTGATATCACCGAGTCGTTCCCGAAAAATCTGTATCAAAAACTGCTCAAGGATATTCCTGGACAGGTGTACACGCCGCCGCAGCTGGGAACGTATTACTATGCATTTAACACGCAAAAGGGCCCGACCGCCGATTCCCGCGTGCGTCTGGCGCTGAGTATGACCATCGATCGCCGGATTATGGCGGAGAAAGTGTTAGGTACGGGAGAAAAACCAGCCTGGCATTTCACGCCTGATGTGACGGCAGGTTTCACGCCAGAGACATCGCCATTTGAGCAGATGTCGCAGCAGGAGCTAAACGCGCAGGCCAAAACCTTGCTGCAGGCGGCGGGGTATGGCCCTCAGCGTCCACTGAAGCTGACCCTGCTGTATAACACTTCAGAGAACCATCAGAAAATCGCGATTGCGGTGGCTTCGATGTGGAAGAAGAACCTGGGAGTAGACGTCAAACTACAAAACCAGGAGTGGAAAACCTATATCGATAGCCGAAACACAGGGAATTTTGATGTGATCCGCGCGTCCTGGGTCGGGGACTACAACGAGCCATCGACCTTCCTGTCGCTGTTGACATCAACCCATAGCGGCAATATCTCCCGCTTTAACGACCCGGCTTACGATAAGATTATCAATCAGGCGACGCTGGAAACCACCGCAGAAGCCCGTAATGCGGATTACAACCGGGCGGAGAAGATCCTCACGGAAAAAGCGCCAATTGCGCCGATCTACCAGTACACCAACGGACGTCTGATTAAACCCTGGGTGAAGGGATATCCGATCAATAATCCTGAAGACGTGGCGTACAGCCGTACGATGTATATTGTGAAGCACTGAAAAACGAGAGTCCGCTAATTTATTTTCCCTCCTGATACTGCGCTGGCCCGATATCACGTGCCAGCGCTTTTCTGTTCATTCTAGATCGTGAAGATGGCGCAGCATTGATACTGTGTTTTACAGCGCTGGGTATTGCTCTGTTTTTTTAAATTAAGCGAAATATTCATATTTTGAATATATTGCATCTCGTTAAAAAAACTGTCCACTATTGGATTTTTTAATGGGTGTCGCGTCTTACGGAAGCGTGTAAACATTGATGCGGGTCATATTATTAGGTGGCGCTGTAGATATTTTCTCTCGTATTGATTTAAATCAATAACGTTGCTTTGTTTGGATATGGAACTTCATTTTTTCACAGAAATAGCCACTAATGCTGACTATTTTCGGAGTTGTGGTTGATATTTCTTTATGAAAAGGCATGCTGCAAAACCATATTTTATTTCTATAGAGTAAAATTCTTAAGGAATGTCTTAATTTGGCCTTTGATCCCGGGTGGTTGATCTATTGTAGCGTTTTGCTCTAATATCGATTTATTCAGAAACGTCGTTAACTTCAACAAACATTCCTTAAGGAAAGGGACTGCTATGGCTGATACGTTCCAGAACGAAGTGCCTAAGGCACGCATTAATTTAAAACTTGCATTGCATACCGGAGGGGCGCAGAAGAAAGTTGAGCTACCCCTTAAATTACTCACTGTCGGTGATTTCAGTAACGGTAAAGAGAGCCGACCATTATCTGAAAGAAAGAAAATTAACGTCAACAAAAATAACCTCAACAGTGTACTTTCGGAATTTAACCTGGAGGTCAATATGACGGTTCCGAATACGCTGGCGGGTGAGCGTACGGAAGAGAATGTGACGCTGCGCTTTTCAGATATGAAAGATTTTGAACCCGAACAGGTGGCCCGACAAATTCCTCAGCTTCGTGCCATGCTGGCGATGCGTAATTTATTACGTGACCTCAAGTCCAATCTGCTGGATAACGCCACTTTCAGAAAAGAACTCGAGAAAATTCTTAAGGACCCGGCGCTGTCTCAGGAATTACGTAACGAAATGAGTGCCCTGGCCCCGAAATAAAAACGGGCGCGTCTTTTAATGGATTAAACGAGAGAATGCTGATGTCTGTTAATACTGAAAATGGCTCCGCGCAGGGGCAGACCACTGTGCTGGAAAAAGAGAGCGTCTACGCCTCCCTGTTCGACAAAATCAACCTGACCCCGGCCACAAGCCTGGGCGATATCAATGTGTTTCTGGACGACGCCGCACTGTCTGATGCTCCGGCAGGTGAGCGCCTGACCGCGGCAATGCAGGTATTTATGGACTGCATCCGCAAATCCGGCCAGCCAGTGGAAAAACTCGATAAAACCCTGATTGACCACCATATTGCAGAGCTGGATTTCCAAATCAGCCGCCAGCTGGATGCGGTGATGCATCATGCAGAATTCCAGAAAGTGGAATCCCTGTGGCGCGGCCTGAAGCAGCTGGTGGACAACACCGACTACCGCCAGAACGTGAAAACGGAAATTCTGGATGTGTCAAAAGAGGATCTGCGCCAGGACTTTGAAGATGCGCCGGAACTTATCCAGAGCGGCCTGTACTGGCACACCTATACCGCTGAATACGACACCCCGGGCGGCGAGCCGATTGGCTCGGTTATTTCAGCGTACGAATTTGACGCAAGTCCGCAGGACGTGGCGCTGTTGCGCAATATCTCGAAAGTCTCTGCCGCCGCGCATATGCCGTTTATCGGTGCCGTCGGGCCGAAATTCTTCCTCAAGGAATCGATGGAAGAGGTGGCCGCGATTAAGGACATCGGTAACTACTTTGACCGTGCCGAATACATCAAATGGAAATCCTTCCGCGACACCGACGATGCCCGTTATATCGGCCTGGTGATGCCGCGCGTGCTGGGGCGTCTGCCTTACGGTCCGGACACGGTGCCGGTGCGCAGTTTCAACTATGTTGAGCAGGTGAAAGGTCCGGACCACGAAAAATACCTGTGGACAAGCGCATCTTTCTCCTTCGCCTCCAACATGGTGAAGAGCTTCATCAATAACGGCTGGTGCGTGCAAATTCGTGGCCCGCAGGCAGGTGGGGCCGTGAAAGACCTGTCGATCCACCTGTACGATCTGGGTACCGGCAACCAGGTGAAGATCCCGTCAGAGGTGATGATCCCGGAAACCCGCGAGTTTGAATTCGCTAACCTGGGCTTTATACCGCTGTCGTACTACAAGAACCGTGATTACGCCTGCTTCTTCTCGGCAAACTCGGCGCAGAAACCGGCGCTGTACGATACCGCCGATGCCACTGCCAACAGCCGCATCAATGCCCGTCTGCCGTATATCTTCCTGCTGTCGCGCATTGCGCATTATCTGAAACTTATTCAGCGCGAAAATATCGGTACGACGAAAGATCGCCGTCTGCTGGAGCTGGAACTCAATACATGGGTACGCAGTCTGGTGACCGAAATGACCGATCCGGGCGACGAACTACAGGCCTCACACCCGCTGCGCGACGCGAAGGTGGTGGTGGAAGACATTGAGGACAACCCGGGCTTCTTCCGCGTGAAGCTGTTCGCGGTGCCGCACTTCCAGGTGGAAGGCATGGACGTGAACCTGTCGCTGGTGAGCCAGATGCCGAAAGCGAAAGCGTAAGTTAAGGCAGGAAGCCAATGAAAACGGAACAACCGTTATGGGGCAGGGGCCAGATGGTCTCTCCCCAGCACTTCCAGCAACAGGCCGCGTATGCGGCCTGGTCTGCGGAATGCATCGCCCGGTTAGGTCTCTCCCATCCCTGGGGAGTGATTGATGCCACTTTCGAACCGGATGCACTGAAACTGGGCCGCCTGCAGGCTCGTCATCTGCACATTCGTTTCCCTGACGGGACGCTTATCGACACTGATAATGCCGACGATCTGCCACCGGTGCTGGCGCTTGAGAGTGGATCACAGGATGCGATGGTGGTGCTGGCCCTCCCGCTGCTGCGGGCGAATGGCGGCAACTGTCTTACACCCGATGCGGTGGCCGAACGCCCTGTTCGCTATCGCCAGCGCTGGCGGGATATCCGCAACGCTTATGGGGACGATACCCGCCAGATTGCGGTGATGAAACCTGAGTTGACGCTACGGTTTGCCTGTCAGGACAACAGCGATTATCTGACCTGCCCGGTTGCCCGCCTGCATCAGGATTCGCAGGGGGCATGGTTACTGGATGAGACGTTTCTTCCGCCACTGCTGGCTCTGCAGGGCAGTCGCTGGCTGATGACCCAGCTGGAACAGCTGATGAGCCAGCTACGTGTACGCCTGAGTCGGCTGATGGCCATGCGCCGGGAAAGTAATGAGCGGATGGCCGATTTTGCCGTGGCCGACGTGTCCCTGTTCTGGCTGCTCAATGCCCTTAACAGCGCAGAACCCGTGCTCGGACAGTTTCAGCGCCACCCGCAAAGCCCGCCGGAGCGTCTGTATCCGGAACTGGCACGCCTGGCGGGCAGTCTGCTGACTTTCTCGCTGGAGCATCAGGTGAGTGCGATCCCGGTCTGGCAGCACGAGCAACAGAATAACGTATTCCCGCCGCTGTTTGATTTACTGGGTGACCTGCTCGAAGCCAGCCTGCCGTCGCGGGTGGTAGCGATTGAGCTTGAGCATGATGCCCGGCTTCACTTCTGGCAGGCCCGTCTGCATGACCCACGTCTGCGTGAAGGGGCTGATTACTACCTCTCGGTGCGTTCAACGGTACCGGTGGCACAACTGCAGGAGCAGTTCCCGCGCCAGTGCAAGGTCGGCAGCCCCGATCATGTCAGAAGTATCGTCAATTCATCGCGGGTCGGCGTGCCTCTGACGCCGCTGCGCCATGTACCGGCAGCCATTCCGTTACGTCTGGAAAATCAGTATTTCAGTCTTGATGTCTCTCATCCTCAGGCCACTGAAATGCTTCAGGGCGGTACCTGCATGTTTTACGTTCCGGGCATGCTCGGCGAGCCTGAACTTGAACTCTTTGCGGTGTTGAGAACATGAGTGAGCGTAAACGCGGCACTGCCGCGGCCATTGATATTGATGCCCTGCTGCAGGACACCTGGCTGCAGGTGATCAGCCTGCGTCACGGTCCGACGTTTCAGGCGGGCGAAGGGCGCACGCTGTGGGAGCGCTGTATTGCTGATGTCGAACGTGTGCAGCGTGAGCTGAAAGCGAGCGAACTCGATGAAGCCAGCTGTCAGCATATTCTTACTGCACAGTGCGCCTTGCTCGATGAGGCGGTGAAAGGTCGTGGTGTGGAAGATGACGCCTGTGTGCAGTGGTATGACATTCCCCTGCAGGGGCACTTCCTCGGCACTATGGACGCCGGCGACACGCTGTGCGATCGGATGCGCGATGTGCTGCGTGAACCGGCGCCTGACCACGCTGTCGTGACCTGCTTCCAGCGGGTCATGATGCTGGGTTTTCTCGGCAGTTACCGCTCACTGAATGACCCGGAGCGCCAGAAACTTGTCAACGCACTCAGTGAATATGTCACGCCGTTCAGCTATCCACAGTCCCACCCCGTACTGGCGGAAAGTCATACCGGGCGGGGAATCATGGGCGGCTGGCTGGCGTCATGGCCCGTACGTATTGGTCTGAGCGTGATAGTGGTCGCTGCACTCTGGTGGGGACTGGATCGCTGGCTGGACCAGTTGCTGCTAACCCTTTTACCGGGGGCCGTGAAATGAGTCCTGCACAACAGCGCGGGCTGGCGTTGTGGGCCGTCCTGCTAAGTGCCGTGGTCTGCCTGAGTTTTCTGCCGGTATCCAGGTGGGTTTCTGTGCTCATTCTGCTGGTGGTACTGGGGGTTATCCTGGCGTTCCGGACTGTCGCCCGTCGCCGTGAACAGCATGATGTCACCCTGCGCCTGGAGGACCTGCCTGACGCCACTTACCGTCAGCCCGTAGTGCTGGTTTGTGGCGATCTGCCTCTGGCCTGGCCACATTCGTCACCGGTACTCACTGTCACGCAGGGATGCTGGATCCGCGTGGAGGATCATCATGATCTGGCGCAGGTCGCCCGTCAGATACTGTGGTTACGTCCTGACTGGTGACGTCAGCTGTCGGTGATGGTCAGCGTCTGCCCGCAGCAGCACCCTGACAGCGAAGCCCTGACCAGTCGACTGCTGACCCTGCGCTGGCACATCAGTCAACTGCGTAAAGCAACCGGTCACTCTGTGCCGCTGGTGCTGAATGGTCAGGTCGGCAGCGCGATGACGAATGACATGTTCTGGCAGGCGGTTTTCCCGGGAGAAGGGGTGAGGGTCTGGCGTGAATCTTCAGCCCCTGGTTCTGTTGCTGAATGGGTTACCTCCGGCGGAACGCCTGCGGTGCAGCAACAGGTGCTGATGAATAGTCTGATGAACTGGTTCCGTCAGCATGTACAGGCCGTTTTTATGGATGAGAACCCAGATGTGCCGGTCATTGCACCTGTTGCGGTGCTGTGGGGAATGGGACCGATCCTGGCCGGAAGCCTGGCCACATCGGCCTGGACGACGTGGCTTTCCCGTCACACCGCGATGCAGCAGGTGTCTGGCTGGCAGCCGGTGGGAACGGACAGTACGGTCATCTCCCTGTTCCCGGATTTTATTCTGCCATTACTGCCGGAAGGGCGGGGCCCGACACCGCGTGAGCGCACCTGGCGTTGTGCGCTCGGGATTTTCACGCTGGCGGCCATTGCTGCACTGCTCAGCAGTGGCTGGAACAACCGACAGCTGCTGCAACGCGTGAGCTTCGATATTGTCCGTTACAACAGCATCGCCATGGATGATTACGGTCCGAAAGCCAGCGCCGTACAGGTGCTGCGCGAGGATGCGGCGCTGCTGGATGAGCATGCACGCAATGGTGTACCGGCCCGGCTGGGCCTGGGGCTTTATCGGGGAGTACGTCTGCGAATACCGGTGCTGGAAGCGATCCGTTCGTATGTACCACCACCTCCTCCAACGAAGCCTGTAGAAAAGGTCGCGCCGAAAATCATCCGCCTCGACAGCATGTCGCTGTTCGACACCGGCAAATGGGCGCTGAAATCCGGCACCACGAAGCTGCTGGTGAATTCGCTGGTGGGAATTAAAGCGAAGCCCGGCTGGCTGATTGTGATAGCGGGTCATACCGACAGCACGGGCGATGACGCGTCCAACCAGGTGCTGTCGCTTAAGCGTGCGGAGTCTGTGCGCGACTGGATGCGCGACACCGGCGACGTGCCGGAGAGCTGCTTTGCGGTGCAGGGCTACGGCGAAAGCCGTCCTGTCGCCACCAACGACACGGCGGAAGGCCGGGCGCTGAACCGCCGTGTCGAAATCAGTCTGGTGCCGCAGGCGAATGCCTGTCAGCTGCCGGGCAACACACCCGCGCCATCGCAGGATGATGGCGTCTCAAAAAATGAAATGGAGTAATTAACATGGCAATTCCTGTTTATCTGTGGCTGAAGGACGACGGCGGCGCGGACATCAAAGGTTCCGTGGACGTTCAGGATCGTGAAGGCAGCATCGAAGTGGTGGCGCAGGAACACAACCTGTACATCCCGACCGACAACAACACCGGCAAGCTGACCGGCACCCGTATCCACACGCCGTTCCTGTTCACCAAGGAGATCGACTCCTCCAGCCCGTATCTGTACAAGGCGGTGACCACCGGCCAGACCCTGAAATCTGCGGAATTCAAGTGGTACAAAATCAACGATGCCGGCCAGGAAGTGGAGTACTTCAACACCAGACTGGAAAACGTGAAGGTGGTGAAGGTGAATCCGGTGATGCATGACATCAAGGATCCGTCTTTCGAGAAGCACAACCATCTGGAGCAGAATGAGCTGCGCTACGAAAAAATCACCTGGACCTACAAGGACGGCAACATCATTCATTCCGATTCCTGGAACGAACGCGCCACCGCCTGAGTCTCGTGCGGACGGGTTCTCCCGTCCGCCGTTTTTGCTGAACGCCTGTAACCGCGGACGTTCAGCAAAGAAAAACACAATCTGCCTGCCCGACCTTATGCGCTTTGGGTTCCTGAATGACAGGAAAAGCGACGGGCGGTAGCGTGTCCGGAACTGATAAAGAGAGAGTCTCATGGAAAATCCAGCCATCCTGTTACGTCGTCTGAACCCCTACTGCGCCCGTGCGATGGAAGGCGCAGCGTCGCTCTGCCAGACCCGCGCCCATGCGGAAATCCTGCCCGAGCACTGGCTGTTGAAGCTGCTCGAACAGGGGGAAGGTGATCTGACGGTGCTGGCACGCCGCTACGAGTGGGATATGGACGCCATCTGGCAGGATTTGCTGAATTTTCTGGAGAAGCTGCCCCGTTCAGTGCGCAGCCGCCCGCAGCTTTCGGACAGTATTCAGACCCTGATGCAGGACGCGTGGCTGCGCGCCTCGCTGGCAGGCGAAGAGCAGATACGCAGCATTCACCTGCTGATGGCGCTGGTGGACCGGCAGGGCCTGGTGCGCTGCGACGGCTTATGGCCGCTGCTGACGCTGGGGGTGAGCCAGCTTGAGCGTCTGCGACCGCTGCTGGATGCGCAGTCAGACGAGCGCGAAGAGGTACAGCAGGAAGAGGAGCTGACGCAGGGCTGCAGCGTGCCGCTGTCCGGCAGTGAGGTGAAAGAGGGCGAACTGAATCCGGCCCTGCAGAACGCGCTGGACAAGTTCACCCTTGACGTCACCGCTAACGCGCGTGAGGGCAAAATCGACCCAGTGTTCGGCCGCGACAATGAAATCCGCCAGATGGTGGATATTCTCTCGCGGCGTCGCAAGAACAACCCGATTCTGGTCGGCGAGCCGGGCGTGGGGAAAACCGCGCTGGTCGAAGGGCTGGCGCTGCGTATCGCCGAAGGGAATGTACCGGAACCCCTGAAAACGGTGAGCCTGCGCACGCTGGACCTCGGTCTGTTACAGGCGGGGGCGGGCGTGAAGGGGGAGTTTGAACAGCGCCTGAAAAACGTCATTGATGCGGTACAGCAGTCTCCGTCCCCGGTGCTGCTGTTTATCGACGAAGCGCACACCATTATCGGCGCAGGTAACCAGGCGGGCGGCGCGGATGCGGCCAACCTGCTGAAACCGGCGCTCGCCCGCGGCGAACTGCGGACCATCGCGGCCACCACCTGGAGCGAGTACAAGCAGTATTTTGAGCGCGACGCGGCACTGGAGCGGCGCTTCCAGATGGTGAAGGTGGACGAGCCGGACGACGACACCGCCTGCCTGATGCTGCGGGGGCTGAAATCCCGCTACGCGCAGCACCACGGTGTGCACATTACCGATGAGGCGGTCAGGGCGGCGGTGACCCTTTCCCGTCGTTACCTGACCGGCCGTCAGCTACCGGACAAGGCGGTTGACCTGCTGGATACCGCCTCGGCACGCGTGCGGATGAGCCTCGACACCGTGCCGGAGACGCTGACCCGGATGAAGGCGCAGCTCACGGCCCTGGCGATGGAAAAGCAGGCGTTACTGGAAGATTTTGATTAAACCCGCGTGCTGGCTGCCTGCACTGCTGGCGTTCAGCCTCACGGGCTGCGGGATGACGCAGGGTATCACTGATGGCACTAAATCGGCATTTAACGCTGTGTTTTATAAAAAAATTAAGGTACTGCATCTGGATTTCACCGCCCGTGAAGCGTTGAACACCGATTCCCGCGAAAGTAACTCGCTGTCTGAGCCGGTGGTAGTCCGCGTGTATCAACTGAAAGACCGCAAGATCTTCGACAAAACGGTCTATCAGCAGTTGCTGAAGGATGGGGAGACCATTCTTAAAGCGGATCTTCTGGCCAGCCGTGACGTGGTGGTGAAGCCGGGCGGAGATGTGAGCCTTGATATGCCGATGGAAGAAGAAGCGCATTTTGTCGCGGTGGTCGGGCTGTTCCGCCATCCGGATATGGTTAACAACACCTGGAAACAGGTGCTCAGACGTGAAGATCTCGATCCGGATAAACCGCGCATTCTTGAAGCCGGGAATAACCATCTGACATTACAACCGCGAAAGGATGACTGATGCCACAGGGACATAACACGCCATCGCTGTATGAAATGCTGACTGGTAATTTTTCCGGTGGTCTGAGCCTGCACCAGGTCAGTGAGCAGAACCAGGTGATTTTATCCGTACTTGATAACATGCAGCGCGTGCTCAACCTCCGCGCCGGTACGCTGGCGCACCTGCCGGACTATGGTCTCCCGGATATGACCAAAATTCTGCAGGGGATGCCGGGTACGACCCATGAACTGATGGGGATCTTATCGTCTGTATTGCTTAAGTACGAGCCCCGGCTTAAGAGAATCGATGTGGTGTTGCTTGAACAGGCTATTCCCGGCGAACTGCGCCACGCCATCGACGCGGAGCTGAAGGGCATCGGTCTGGTCCGTTACGGTACGGAATTTATGCCGGAGGGGAGGGTGTTAATCCGCCACCTGAAACAGCAGCAGTACCTTGATACCCGCGCCGCACTCTGATTTTTATTCAGGCTGAAACCATCATGACGACACAATTCGAACGCCACCTCAAAACCGGCGGCGACCCGCGTACGCTTGCGGATTACGCCGCCCTGCGTGACGAAATGAACAAACTGACCCACCCGGCGCGACCGGACATCAACTGGCCGCAGGCGGAAAAGCTCTGTCTGTCGCTGTTTGAGCACAACGGGGTGGAACTGCAGACCGCGGCCTGGTATACGCTCGTCCGAACGCATCTGGCCGGTCTGTACGGCATGAACGAAGGACTGGCAATACTGGACGAACTCCTCTCCCGCCAGGGGGGCAATATCTGGCCGCAGCCTGTGCATGCGCGTATGGAAATTATCAGCGCGCTCAGCAGACGGTTACAACAGACGATGCGCACCCTCACGCTGACCTGTACCGACCTCAGCCAGTTGTACCAGACAGAAGAGCACCTGAACGCACTGGGCGACATATTGCAGCGTCTTGAACTGAGGCATGCCAGCCAGCTCGATGCCCTGCGTACCCTGGTCCATAACGCGGCGGTACGGCTGGAAAACAGCGAGGGCGGGCAGGAGGCGGGCGGTGCTGTTCTCCCGGCCAGCTTTACGACCCCGGCAGAACACGTCAGGTGGGTCTATGTCGCGCAACCGGAGCCGCTGCCGGACAGACAGGTGATGACCGCGCCGCCTCCGGTGAAGCCCTGGAAGCCATTTGTCGCCGGAATGGCGACCATGCTGGTGATTGCCAGCTCGGTGGCATGGGGATGGCAGACGATGCATACACCAGACCCGGCTCAAACACAGCTCGATGCCACTCTGGCGCCTTTACCTGACGAATTATCCAAAGCGCAGTTGCAGGCGCTGCGACAAGCGTCACTATCACCCGTGGCAGGGCTTAGCAAGACGCAAAATCGGCTCGCACAGCTTAGGGAACTGAAACCTGACTGGGCATGGCGCTACGGCGATAGCCTGGTGCAGCAGGCGCTGATCCTTTGGCCGCAAGAGGCGAAACCGCTGGCGCAACAGTGGCAGCAGCAGGTTAACGTTGCTGCACTTCCGCAGCCATATCTGACTGGCTGGCATCAGGGAATGACCCAATTGCAACAACTGGCGAACCGGCTTAACGCACTTGATGAACAGCGGGGTAAGTACATGACGGTCAGCGAGCTGAAATCAGCGGTGTTTACCATGATGCAGGCATTTAACAGTGCCGTGCCGGTAGAGGAAGGGCTGCGGCAGCTGGCAGAATGGCCTCAAAACCAGCCGTGGCCTGCTGCGCAGCAGAGCCAGACAGAACAGCATCTGCAGCAATTGATTGCCCGTTATGCCCTGATGAAACAAAAAACGGCGGAATAGCTATAAAGGGTTCCCTCGTTTAAGAAGGCGAGGAAGCTTCCGGGAAGATAAAAATGGCCGGTCAGCGCAGGGGGCGCAGATCCTGGTTTAACCGTGTGAAAATGAACAGAGGCAACAACGTGTCAGCCAGAGAACGTTTCTTTAAAAAAGTGCAACAGAGTAGCAAGAACATAACGTCAGGTAACACCTCAGTTGAGGCTGAAATCGTTGAATTCTGCGAGCGGTTAGAGGGGCTGGCGCAGCAAATCATTGAGTGGTTTGCGGGCACCAGCATTGAAGTCACGTTATCACGTCAGTATCTTCACGATCTGAGCACATTAGGTTATAGCCTGAGTAGCGGAATTTGCCGCTATGAGATAGCGACTATCCTTCTGCAGAATGGCGAGCGTAGTGTCAGTATCGTGCCAGAGCAGCTCTTCCGTGCAGGAGAAACGGGTTGTGTAAGAATGCGTGTTGAAGCTCCGGGCTTTCGTGAGGTGTTTTATCTGAGCATGGCGCCGGAAGCGGGCTGGTTTATCCGGCGCGAGTTTCAGAGCATTAAAGAGCGTGCTCTTTTGACGGAAGAACGCTTTTTTGTTGCGGTCGATCGTCTGGCTTGAAGAGCGTATGTAAAGAGCAGGTTGCCTTGCAGGCCTATTCCAACAACTTCGCAAATTTCGCCAGCCACTGCGGATGCGCAGGCCAGGCCGGCGCGGTGACCAGGTTACCATCAACGTGAGCCTGATCGATACCGATATCGGCATACTCGCCGCCGCTGAGTCGCACTTCAGGCGCACAGGCCGGGTAGGCGCTACAGGTTCGTCCTTTTAAGATCCCGGCGGCGGCCAGCAACTGTGGGCCATGGCACACGGCCGCAATCGGTTTGTGCGCGGCATCAAATGCCTGCACCAGCTTCAGTATGTCATCATTTAACCGCAGGTATTCAGGCGCTCTGCCGCCAGGGATCAGCAGGGCGTCATAGTCCTGCTCGTTAACGGCGGAAAAATCGGCATTGAGGATAAAACGGTGACCCGGTTTTTCGCTATAGGTCTGAGCACCGTCGAAATCATGGATAGCGGTCATGACATAGTCACCCTTCGCTTTATCCGGGCAGACGGCGTCAACCTGATGACCAATCATCTGTAAGGCCTGAAAAGGGACCATGGTTTCGTAATCTTCGGCGTAATCGCCCACCAGCATCAGGATTTTCTTGCTCATCATTTTCTCACTTTTATGGATAACGACGTTTTAGATATAGCCTGGTGTAGCGCAAATGTCGGAAATAAAAAAGCCCGTCAGAGCACGGGCAAAATAAGCAAGTGATTTAGCAATTCGTTACCAACATAATGGAGGATAACGGCGCATATCTTACGCGCCTGTTGAGTTGGCCGATACCTGATGATTTCGGTAGGTGAAACAACGGATTAAACGTGCGTTACAGCGCGTCGAAAGTGGGGTAAATGCTGTTTTCAATATATTCCGCCACTAACCAGATCTCGCCGCTGAAGATAAACCAGAATCCGAAAATAATAAGCATTAAAATTATTATGGTGAGGATTATTTCTGTTCTTCCCATTGCAGACGATACCCACCCATAGTCTTTTTCATCAAGATGGGCATTGTAGCGGGGCTTTATCCAATACACCAGTTTCATGCCGCCAGGACTTTATTTCGGCCATCATTCTTGGCGCGATAAAGCGCGTCATCTACCCGTTTAAAGAGATCGTCGATACTCTCATCCTGGTTGTGCCGCGCCACGCCAATGCTGACCGTAAATCGCGGCAGGCCGGGGATCGAGATGCGGGCAACCGCTGCCCGGATCGTTTCGGCGATTTGCATTGCAGTATCGAGAGAGGTACGTGGCAGCAGAATGACAAACTCCTCGCCTCCCCAGCGGAACACGAAATCCTCTTTCCGGCTACAGGCCTCCAGGGTACGTGAAAGTGCGATGAGCACTTCATCCCCCTTCAGATGACCAAAAACGTCGTTGATATTCTTAAAGTGATCGGTATCCACCAGCAGTAAACTGAATTGCTGCTGTAGAGGCAGGTGCGTGAGATTCATTTGCTCAGCGATAATATAGAACTGTCGCCGGTTGAGCAGGCCCGTCATGGCATCCTGTAACGCGGCATGTTCCAGCTCAAGCTCCAGCCTTTTTTGCTCGGTGATGTCATGGATAATGCACAACATCAGTTTATCCCCGTAGATCTCAATTGGTCCGGCATAGGTCTGAACATGGCGGGTTGAACCATCGGCAAGGCGGTGCACAAAGTTGAGTGGCTTATGCCCACCCGGCAGAGCGGCGATTTCGCTCATCACTGGGATCACATCGCGCCCCAGAGTGTTGATCTCCCAGGTATGCTTGCTGCACATCTCCTCGTGCGAGTAGCCATAAAAGTTAAGCGCGGCGAGATTGGCATCAACAATTTGGCCGTCGCGAGCAGGGTCGATCAGTAACATCGGGGCGCTGTTTGTCAGAAAAAAGCGAGCATAGAATCCTTGCTTTTTTCGCTGGTAAGTAGCGGAGCGGCTCGCTTTACGCCCGGTCGGTGCCGGATGTGAGATCCCTTCAAAAACGATAATGTCGCCGTACGGCGCATGGTGGGTCAGCGAAAGACGACAGCTCAACGCGGTTTCATGCCCGTCGCGCCAGACTGTCCAGATCTCGACAATCTCCTGGTCCGTTTTCAACTCAGGGATATACATCGACAGCACGTCTTGCGCATTGGCTGAGAAAGCGCCTTTTCGCAGATCATCCACCGTTTTATCCCCCATCACCTGAACCGCGGCCGTATTCGCAAAAATAATATGGCCAGAAACGGGGGAGATCAGCCACACGGGGGTTTTAATGACATTCAGCGCATCAAAATAATTTTGCGACATAAGGAATTCCTGTACATCGGCACAATATGCCTGACGATCACGACGGAATCGACTCGCGTGAACTCCTCTGAACCATACTCCAGTTAACCCTGTGTAGCATGATTTTTTTGTGAAACAAAAGCGGATTCCGAATGAATTTTACCAATTGGTATAATCTGTTTCTGTGAATTAATCTGTAGCAGTAGCCACGGGATCTGTTCGGCAGGCAAAGGTCTGGCGAACAGAAAACCCTGCAAATAATCACACCCGAGCTCTGTTAACACCGCTCGTTGCTCTTCTGTTTCGATCCCTTCGGCAACAACATACATCTCCATGGTCCGGGCAATATTAATAATGGTCTCCACCAGCTTGCGGCTTTTCTCATTTTCCAGCATTGACGTCACGAAACTTTTGTCGATTTTGAGCTCTTTTGCCGGAAGCACACTGAGCATAAGCAGATTAGAATAACCGGTGCCAAAATCATCAATAGAGACGGTGATCCCGGCTCGGTTGAATGCACTCAGTAATTCGATACTGCGGTCGAGATTTTTAAGGGCAGTGCTCTCCGTGACCTCAAGGATGAGCCGGGAAGGAGAAAGATTATATTTCTGCAACAGAGACGATATGGTCTGAAAGATATCCGGCTGTTCAAACTGAACAGGGGATAAGTTAAGGAAGGTGCGAATAAGCAGGTCATTTCTTCCCAAGCTGACTCGCTGATTA
>NZ_JACASJ010000075.1:0-26217 GCF_013391025.1 Enterobacter sp. SECR19-1250
CTTCTGGTGCGTTATCGATCTGGTCGAATGCACGAGCAGAACCACCGTAGGTTTTAGCCAGAACGGTAGTGATTGCAGCAGTCAGGGTAGTTTTACCATGGTCAACGTGGCCGATAGTACCAACGTTGACGTGCGGTTTTGTACGTTCAAATTTTTCTTTAGACACGGCTATATTCCTTACTATAGTGCTCTCCCCTCAGGAGAGAGCACGGGACTTAGGTTTTAATCCTGTGGATTACTTACCACGGGCTTCAATAACGGCCTGAGCAACGTTGTTAGGCGCATCATCATACTTCAGGAATTCCATGGTGTATGATGCACGACCTTTGGTCAGAGAACGCAGCTGAGTTGCATATCCGAACATTTCAGACAGCGGAACTTCAGCGTGGATCTTAACGCCAGTTACTTCGGATTCCTGACCGCGCAGCATACCGCGACGACGGCTCAAGTCACCGATAACGTCACCGGTGTTCTCTTCAGGAGTTTCTACTTCAACCTTCATGATTGGCTCAAGCAGAACTGGTTTTGCTTTCTTAAAGCCTTCTTTAAAGGCAATAGACGCAGCCAGTTTAAACGCCAGTTCAGAGGAGTCAACGTCGTGGTAAGAACCGAAGTGCAGACGGATACCCATGTCAACAACCGGATAGCCAGCCAGAGGGCCCGCTTTCAGCTGTTCCTGGATGCCTTTATCAACGGCAGGGATGTATTCGCCAGGAATTACACCACCTTTGATGTCGTTGATGAACTCGTAACCTTTCGGGTTAGAGCCCGGCTCCAGTGGGTACATGTCGATCACAACGTGACCGTACTGACCGCGACCACCAGACTGCTTAGCGTGTTTACCTTCGATATCGGTAACTTTCGCGCGAATCGCTTCGCGGTAAGCAACCTGAGGTTTACCCACGTTCGCTTCAACGTTGAACTCGCGCTTCATACGGTCAACGATGATGTCCAGGTGCAGTTCACCCATACCTGCGATGATGGTCTGGTTAGATTCTTCATCAGTCCATACGCGGAATGATGGGTCTTCTTTCGCCAGACGGCCCAGAGCCAGACCCATTTTTTCCTGGTCAGCTTTGGTTTTTGGTTCAACCGCGATGGAGATTACCGGCTCAGGGAATTCCATACGCTCCAGAATGATCGGGTGATCCGGGTCACACAGGGTGTCACCGGTGGTCACGTCTTTCAGACCGATAGCTGCAGCGATGTCGCCCGCACGAACTTCTTTGATCTCTTCACGTTTGTTAGCGTGCATCTGTACGATACGGCCAAAACGTTCACGCGCCGCTTTCACGGAGTTCAGGATGGTGTCACCGGAGTTAACCACACCAGAGTAAACGCGGAAGAAGGTCAGGTTACCCACGAATGGGTCGGTAGCAATTTTGAACGCCAGTGCAGAGAACGGCTCGTCGTCGCTTGCGTGACGCTCAGCCGGAGTATCTTTACCGTCGTCCAGGATGCCGTTGATCGCAGGAACGTCAACCGGGGATGGCAGGTAGTCAACTACCGCATCCAGCATCGCCTGAACACCTTTGTTCTTGAACGCAGAACCACAGGTTACCAGGATGATTTCGTTGTTCAGAACACGCTGACGCAGAGCTTTTTTGATCTCTTCTTCAGACAGTTCTTCACCACCCAGGTATTTCTCCATCAGCTCTTCAGAAGCTTCAGCAGCGGATTCGATCAGGTTCTGGTGCCATTCGTCAGCCAGGTCCTGCATCTCAGCCGGGATATCTTCGTATTCGAAGGTAACGCCCTGGTCTGCATCGTTCCAGTTGATGGCTTTCATTTTCACCAGGTCGATAACGCCGGTGAAGCCTTCTTCAGCACCAATTGCCAGCTGCAGCGGAACAGGGTTCGCGCCCAGACGGGTTTTGATCTGACCAACAACTTTCAGGAAGTTAGCACCCATACGGTCCATTTTGTTAACGAACGCGATGCGTGGAACTTTATATTTGTTCGCCTGACGCCATACGGTTTCAGACTGTGGCTGAACACCACCAACTGCGCAATAAACCATTACCGCGCCGTCAAGAACACGCATGGAACGTTCTACTTCGATGGTGAAGTCAACGTGCCCTGGGGTGTCGATGATGTTTACGCGATGCGGTTCGTACTGCTTAGCCATACCTGACCAGAATGCAGTAGTCGCTGCGGAGGTGATAGTAATACCACGCTCCTGCTCCTGTTCCATCCAGTCCATGGTGGCTGCGCCGTCATGAACTTCACCGATTTTATGGTTTACACCGGTGTAGAACAGAATACGTTCGGTAGTAGTGGTCTTACCGGCGTCGATGTGCGCACTGATACCGATGTTACGGTAGCGTGCGATGGGTGTTGTACGAGCCATTTGATTCCTCGTTTGTTTCTTTAGGCGTTCAGTTAAGTAACCCAGAGCGGGCAGCTTCTCTGAAGCGCCCGCCTGGTGACTAATACTCCGAAGGGATTACCAACGGTAGTGTGCGAACGCCTTGTTGGCTTCTGCCATACGGTGAACGTCTTCACGTTTCTTAACTGCAGTACCTTTGTTTTCTGCAGCATCAGAAAGTTCGTTCGCCAGACGCAGAGCCATGGATTTATCACCGCGTTTACGAGCAGCTTCAACGATCCAACGCATTGCCAGGGCATTACGACGAACCGGACGAACTTCAACTGGAACCTGATAAGTAGAACCACCAACGCGGCGGGACTTAACTTCTACAGTTGGGCGAACGTTGTCGAGAGCGACTTCGAAAGCTTCCAGTTCATTTTTACCAGAACGCTGAGCCAGGGTCTCCAGCGCGCTGTATACGATTGCTTCTGCAGTAGATTTTTTACCATCTACCATCAGGATATTTACAAATTTTGCCAGCAGTTCTGATCCGAATTTCGGATCTGGAAGAATTTTACGCTGACCAATGACGCGACGACGTGGCATGGGAATACTCCGTTGTTAATTCAGGATTGTCCAAAACTCTACGAGTTTAGTTTGACATTAAGATAAATCAGTTTGGCCTTACTTAACGGAGAACCATTAAGCCTTAGGACGCTTCACGCCGTACTTGGAGCGAGCCTGCTTACGGTCTTTAACACCTGAGCAGTCCAGCGCACCACGAACGGTGTGGTAACGAACACCCGGAAGGTCTTTAACACGACCGCCACGGATCAGGATCACGGAGTGCTCCTGCAGGTTGTGACCTTCACCACCGATGTAGGAAGTCACTTCGAAACCGTTAGTCAAACGCACACGGCATACTTTACGCAGTGCGGAGTTTGGTTTTTTAGGAGTGGTGGTATACACACGAGTACATACACCACGTTTCTGCGGGCATGCTTCCAGCGCAGGCACGTTGCTCTTTGCAACTTTGCGTGCACGTGGTTTGCGTACCAGCTGGTTAACTGTTGCCATTAAATAGCTCCTGGTTTTAGCTTTTGCTTCGTAAACACGTAATAAAACGACCTCATACAATATGAGGACGCGAAATTTTAGGGCTACGACGAAAAGGTGTCAAGAAATATACAGCGATCTCAAATCACCAGTTCATTTGACTGGCGTGCGTCACAGTAAGATTGACGAAATCAGTATAGCCAACCACGTCAATTTTGGCTGAAATTTGACCAGAAAGACCCCGCGCATCCAGATCGTCCTTTAGCGCAGAGACAGTTATGGGGGCATTCGTGAGGATTTCAACGAAACGGCTGCCTTCCAGCGCAGCAAGTACGCCATCCTGAATCAGCAGCAGGTCATCACCTTCGCGCAGCATGCTCAGTAGCGTGTCGATATCACATTGCCACGGTGAGCGGCTCAGGGTATGGAGCATGGCAGCCTCAGAAAGTCAGAACAGTGTCGTAGTGAGAGAGTTGTTCGCGTAGCGCAGCAGAAGACAGGCACGTGACATCCAGAACAAAAGGCGTCTTCTCATCTAATCCGCGAGCGGCCAGCGAGTCGGCACACACATAGAAGGTTTCAATGTCGTACAGCGGCAACACTTTAAAGGTGGCGATGTAATCCCGCATCAAAATCGCCTGCGGTTGCTGGCCCGCCAGCAGCTGAAACACCCCGTCCCCTAAAAAGAAGACGCCGATCTCCTCGGTCAATGCAGATGTCGCGAGCAGCGCATCCAGCCCTTCTCGGCCCGATGCGCTACCGTGCGGGGCAGTGGTAAAAACAAACGCGATGCGTTTCATCAGAATTGCACCACTCGGTCACAGGTGAGCGCAGCCTGCGCCAGCGCGCCCAGACCACTTAGCGAAAATCCGGGCTGCAGGTTGGAACCGGCTAAACCAAGACGCGCGGCTTCGGTTGTATCAGCGACACCGCGACGCAGGGCCGCTGCCACGCAGATATGCAATTCAACACCCTGCGTCTCATTTAACGCCTGCCAGGCGCGCACCAGATCAAACTCATCGCTGGCCGGCGACGTAAACTGGTTCGCGTTATAGACCCCTTCCCGATAAAAGAAGACGCTCACCAGTTCATGTCCGGCTTTTAGCAGCGCCTGGGCAAATTGCAGGGCGCTGCTGGCCTGCTGAGTGCCATACGCCGGGCCTGTCACCATTAACGCAAAACGCATTACTTATCTTGCCCCAGGAAATCACCGCTTTTGAACTGGCGAATATAGAGGTAGACCGTATGTTTGGAAATGTTCAGGCGGTCAGCCACCTGATTGATGGCGTCTTTGATATCAAAAATGCCTTTTTCATAGAGATTCAGCACGATCTGACGGTTCTTGGCGTTGTTCGATACGTTGCGATCGGCATTCACCTCTTCAATCGTGAACTCCAGCGTCTGCGTGACGAGATCCTCAACTGAAGAGGCAAAGTTAACAGAAGAGCCCACGTCTGGCGTTTCAGGCGGAATAAAGGTGCTCATGATTTGCGAGAATGGCACATCAAGGTTCATGTTGATGCACAGCAGTCCGATCACACGATGCTCGCGATTTCGAATAGCAATGGTTTCTGATTTCATCAGCACGCCACTTTTGGCGCGAGTGAAATAGCATTTGGAGACGCTGCTGTCCGCGCCGGTCATGTCATGCAGCATACGCAATGCAAGGTCGGTAATTGGCGAACCAATTTTACGGCCAGTATGCTCACCATTAGCAATGCGGATGGCGGAACACTTCAGATCTTGCAGGGAGTGCAATACGATTTCGCAGTGGGACCCAATGAGCATCGCTAACCCGTCCACCACCGCTTCGTAGGATTTCAGAATATCGAAGTCGGTCTGGTCGAAAGGACGTTGATCCAGCAAATCAAGTTCACTGGTTTCGTTGGTTAAAAGCGACCTGGACATGAAAAAAACACTCCTTTTCAGGAGCCTGTCGTTAGGTTTTCAGGGCAGGCTCATTATCTACACGGACAACTAAATTAATACAGCGTACCTGGCACTTTCCAGTGTTAATTATATCTGCCCCACAATAAAAAAAACCGCCGCCTTAAAGGCGGCGGTTTTCATCACATTACTTCTTCGCGTCTGCGGCAGCTTTTTGATCTGCCTGCGCTTCTGGTTTCGCATCGGCTTTCGGTGCCGGTTTGATATCCAGCAGCTCTACGTCAAACACCAGCGTAGAGTTGGCAGGGATACCCGGAACGCCGGTTTTGCCATAGGCCAGATCCGGTGGGATAACCAGCTTGATCTTACCGCCTTTCTTGATGTTTTTCAGACCTTCAGTCCAGCCTGGGATCACACCATCCAGACGGAAGGAGAGCGGCTCACCGCGGGTATAGGAGTTATCGAACTCTTTACCGTCGATCAGCGTACCTTTGTAGTTCACCACGACAGTATCGCTGTCTTTCGGTGCATCACCGGTACCTTCTTTCTCAACTTTGTATACCAGGCCGGTAGAAGAGGTTTTTACTCCCTTCTCTTTAGCAAAGGTATCGCGGTAGGCTTTGCCTTTCGCTTCGTTGTCTTTCGCGTCCGCTTCCATCTTCGTTTGAGCGGCACCTTTTACACGCGCTTCGAACGCCTGCAGAGTCTGTTCAATTTCCTGGTCAGACAGTTTGCTCTTATCAGCAAACGCATCCTGAACACCCGCGATCAGCTGAGCTTTGTCCAGTTTGATGCCCAGTTTCTCTTGTTCTTTCAGAGAATTTTCCATGTAACGACCCAGAGATGCGCCCAGTGCGTAGGCAGATTTCTGGTCGTCATTTTTGAACGCCGCTTTGCTGTCTGCAGTTGCAGCAGGCTTCGCAGCAGTATCAGCAGCGAAGGACAGCGGCGCGTTCAGCGCAACAGCCATCGTCGTCGCCAGCAGCGTTACTTTAAACAGTGATTTCATCCATATCTCCAGGGCCTGGGGACTCTCACCCCAGCATTAAACGTAAATGAGCTACGTACTATAAAACGTTGTGGAAGAAATCTACAGACAGACTCTCCCGATTCTCGCCACTTTTAAGACTATTTTTGTTTAAATAAGTTTCTTGCCAAAGGGATGGATACTGCGCTAAGGAACAAACTCAGTTAAACTTCGCCGCCGCTGGCCCATTATGGCGAATCAGAAACAGACGAGGTGAATGATGAAGGACACAACGATTGAAGCGAGACTGGCTGAACTGGAAAGCCGCCTGGCTTTTCAGGACATCACCATCGAAGAGCTTAACCAGACCGTGACCGCGCATGAACTCGAAATGGCGAAACTGCGGGATCATATGCGCCTGCTGACGGAAAAGCTGAAGGCTACGCAGCCGTCAAATATCGCCTCACAGTCAGAAGAGACGCCACCACCTCACTATTGAGGCGAAAAAAAAGCGGGATAATCCCGCTTTTTTATTTTCCGTTATACGGAATTAGTGGCAGCCACAGCCGCCGTTACCGCAACCACCTTTACCGTGGTCGTGACCATGGTCGTGGCCATGGCCACCGCAGCAGCCGTCATGGCCGTGATCGTGGTCATGGTCGTGACCGTGCGCACCGTGAACGTGGCCATGAGCCAGCTCTTCTTCGGTTGCTTCACGGATAGCGACAACTTCTACGTTGAACTTCAGGTTCTGGCCAGCCAGCATATGGTTGCCATCAACCACAACGTGGTCGTCTTCAACTTCAGTAATTTCAACCGGAACCGGGCCCTGGTCAGTTTCCGCCAGGAAGCGCATGCCAACCTGCAGTTCGTCAACGCCCATGAACACGTCTTTAGGAACGCGCTGAACCAGGTTGTCGTCATACTGGCCGTATGCGTCGTTCGCGCCTACAGCAACGTCAAATTTATCGCCAACTTCATGACCTTCCAGCGCGTTTTCCAGGCCGGAAATCAGGGAACCGTGACCATGCAGGTAGTCCAGCGGCGCACTCACCGGAGACTCATCAACCAACACACCGTCTTCTGTACGTACCTGATAGGCCAGGCTGACCACCAGGTCTTTTGCTACTTTCATGATATCTCCTGAGCGTGGGAAAATTGCTGGCGCAGATTGTAGCGGAAATCTGCACCCGTGTACCCTTTAGCTTAAAAAAACTCAGGGCATATCGCTAGTCCGGATGAAAAATGCCGATCACTTGCTCTTCTTTGCGTACATGATCGCGCGCTTCTTTGTCGGCCTCACGCATCTGGTGGCCGCACTTAACACACTCAACAACATCAATATTATTTTCACGCCACATTGCCAGAGTATCTTGCGCCTGGCAGGAGGGGCACTTTGCGCCCGCAATAAAGCGTTTACGTACAGCCATATTTGGTTACCCTTTATTCAAATTCGTCCCAGCCGTCCAGCTGGCGTCGTTCCTGCTGCATCTCGCGCTGGAAAATCTCCTCCAGCTCGCGACGCGCTTCCCGCACACGGGAAATCTGCGCCGTATCCGTGTGTACGGGCATCAGCTCGCGCAGCATTCGCATATCCAGCCGTCGGAAGTGCATCTGGGCCCGCTGCGCCTGATGCGGGTGCATACCCAGCGAAATCAACGCTTTGCGCCCCAGCTCCAGCGCACTGGAAAACGTCTCACGCGAGAAGTGTTTCACACCCGCCTGCAACAGTTCGTGCGCTTCAACACGTCCCCGCGCACGCGCCAGAATATGCAGATGCGGGAAATGCTGCTGGCAGAGTTCGACCAGCTTCATCGTATCTTCCGGATCGTTACAGGTTATGACGATCGACTCCGCCGCCTCCGCACCTGCGGATCGCAGCAGTTCGAGCTGCGTCGCATCGCCGTAGTAAACCTTATAACCATATTTGCGCATCAGGTTGACCGCGCTGATATCCCGCTCGAGCACCGTGATGCGCATTTTGTTCGCCATCAGCAGACGACCAATCACCTGCCCGAAGCGGCCAAACCCCACCACAATCACTTGCGGCTTATCGTCTTCCACCCACGGGGCTTCGTCTTCATCATCAGCCGGGTTTAAGCGGCGCGACAGCAGTTTATCCACCAGCTTCATCAGCAGCGGTGTGGTCATCATCGACAGCGTGACCGTCACCAGCAGAAGCGCCATCTGATCGTCTTTGAACAGTTTCTGGGACGATGCCGTAGAGAACAGCACAAACGCGAACTCTCCCCCCTGGCTTAGCACGCTGGCAAACTGCATACGTTCCGAACTGCGCAGCCCGGATATACGCGCCAGGACATACAGCACCAGCGTTTTCACCGCCACCAGCACAGCCACGCTCACAATAACCCACAGCAGATGGGTATAGAGCACACCGAGATTGAGCGCCATGCCCACCGAAATAAAGAACAGCCCTAACAGCAGCCCTTTAAAGGGTTCGATCGCAATTTCCAGTTCGTGGCGGTATTCGCTCTCGGCGAGCAGCACCCCGGCGATAAACGTACCCAGAGCCATCGACAGCCCCAGCGCGTCCATAAACAGCGCAGAGCCTAATACCAGCAGCAGCGTTGCGGCGGTAAACACCTCGCGCACGCCTGACGCGGCGATAAAGCGGAACACCGGCCGCAGCAGAAAACGCCCCCCAATCAGCATGCCCGCAAAAGCCAGCACCTTCATGGAGACTTTTGCCCAGTCAAAGTGATCGTCACCCGGCCCGGCCAACAGCGGCACCAACGCTAACGCCGGGATCACCGCTAAATCCTGAAACAGCAGCACCGAAAAGCCCAGTTGCCCCGACTCACTGCGGTTCATGCCCTTATCCCGCATCAGCTGCAATGCCATCGCCGTTGAGGACATGGCAAGGCCAATACCTCCGATGGTCGCCGCCTGCCACGAAAAGTCAGTGAGCATCAGCAATCCGGCCAGAATGGCCGCGCTGAACAGCACCTGCGCCGCGCCAACGCCAAAGATAGAGCGCCGGAGCTGCCACAGCTTTGACGGATTAAGCTCCAGGCCAATGATGAACATCAGGAAGACCACTCCCAACTCGGAGAAATGGAGAATTTCATCGACATCGCTGATGAATCCCAGCCCCCAGGGGCCAATCGCGATCCCCGCCAGCAGATACCCGAGTACCGCGCCAATACCGAGCCGTGCGGCCAACGGTACAGCCACCACCGCGGCAAACAAAAACAGCACCCCGGCGAGGAGTAAATTCGATCCTTCCATTAACGCCCTCCTGCCGGAATCGGTGATGCCAGCCATTCGCCATACGCTCTGGCGTGGCTCGCCAGCTCCTTCGGATCCTGACGCCGTGCCCAGTAGACAATAATCGGGCTCATCCAGTGCATTCGGCACATCGCCGCCGTCAGTTCAAACGGTCGCAGGATATCGCTCATCGGATAACGGTTAAGGCCATCGTAGCGGTAGGCGCTCTCCGGCTCACCGGTGGTAATCACACTACGCCAGTACTTTCCCGCCAGTTGGTTGCCCCCCACCCCGCTGGAAAACCCCCGGCTCAGCACCCGATCCAGCCACTCTTTCAGCAGGGCCGGACAGCTATAGGTATAGAGCGGATGCTGGAACACAATCACGTCATGCTGACGCAGCAATTCCTGCTCGTACGGAATATCGATAAAGAAATCAGGGTAGTGCGCGTAGAGATCGTGCACCGTCACGTTACTGAGCTGAGTAGCCGGCTTAAGCAGGACGCGGTTTGCCACCGAGTCCTGAGATTCCGGATGGGCATACAGCAGCAGCACTTTTGCTGTCTGAGACATCACTCCCCTCCCGGTTCTGTTTCTGTTTTTGTGTATCGTCGTTGTTTTGGGCTACCATGGCGGCCCGGTGCGGAAAATGGCCCACACCTTACATTATCATAATGACAAATTAACATAGTCGGAACATACGGCGCTTCTATGATTGTTTTCTCCTCGTTACAAATTCGCCGCGGCGTGCGCGTCCTGCTGGATAACGCCACCGCCACCATTAATCCAGGTCAAAAAGTGGGTCTGGTCGGCAAAAACGGCTGCGGTAAATCCACCCTGCTGGCGCTGCTGAAAAACGAGATTAGCGCGGATGGCGGTAACTTTACTTATCCGGGAAACTGGCAGCTCGCCTGGGTAAACCAGGAGACGCCCGCCCTGAGTGAGCCGGCGCTCGACTATGTTATTGATGGCGATCGTGAATACCGTAAGCTGGAAGCGGAACTGAACGCCGCCAACGAGCGCAACGATGGCCACGCCATCGCCACCGTCCACGGCAAGCTGGACGCCATCGACGCGTGGACCATTCGCTCCCGCGCTTCCAGCCTGCTCCACGGCCTGGGGTTCAGCAACGAACAGCTTGAACGTCCCGTCAGCGACTTCTCCGGTGGCTGGCGTATGCGTCTTAACCTGGCGCAGGCGCTGATCTGCCGCTCCGATTTGCTGTTGCTCGATGAACCGACCAACCACCTCGATCTCGATGCGGTCATTTGGCTGGAGAAGTGGCTCAAGAGCTATCAGGGCACTCTGATTCTGATCTCCCACGACCGCGACTTCCTCGATCCGGTTGTGGATAAAATCATTCATATCGAACAGCAAAATATGTTCGAATACACCGGAAACTACAGCTCTTTCGAACGCCAGCGGGCGACTCGCCTCGCCCAGCAGCAGGCGATGTACGAAAGCCAGCAGCAGCGCGTGGCGCATCTGCAGAGTTTTGTTGACCGCTTCAAGGCCAAAGCCTCAAAGGCCAAGCAGGCCCAGAGCCGCATCAAGATGCTGGAACGCATGGAGATGATTGCCCCGGCGCATGTGGATAACCCGTTCCACTTTAGCTTCCGCGAGCCGGAGAGCCTGCCAAACCCGCTGCTGAAGATGGAAAAAGTGAGCGCCGGATACGGCGATCGCATCATCCTCGACTCAATCAAACTCAACCTGGTGCCGGGTTCGCGCATTGGTCTTCTGGGGCGTAACGGTGCCGGTAAGTCAACGCTCATCAAACTGCTGGCGGGCGAGCTTAGCCCGGTAAGCGGCGAAATCGGTCTGGCGAAAGGCATCAAGCTTGGCTACTTCGCCCAGCATCAGCTGGAATTTTTACGCGCGGACGAGTCCCCTATCCAGCATCTGGCGCGTCTGGCGCCGCAGGAGATGGAGCAGAAGCTGCGCGACTACCTCGGCGGCTTTGGCTTCCAGGGTGATAAGGTCACTGAAAACACAGAGCGTTTCTCCGGCGGCGAAAAAGCGCGTCTGGTGCTGGCGCTGATCGTCTGGCAGCGCCCGAACCTGCTGCTGCTCGATGAACCGACCAACCACCTCGACCTCGACATGCGTCAGGCGTTGACCGAAGCGCTGATTGAGTTTGAGGGCGCGCTGGTTGTGGTCTCGCACGATCGGCACCTGATCCGCTCCACCACGGACGATCTCTATCTGGTGCACGACGGTAAAGTCGAGCCGTTTGACGGCGACCTGGAAGACTATCAGCAGTGGCTGACGGACGTGCAGAAGCAAGAGAACCAGCCGGAAGAGTCGGCGAAAGAGAATGCCAACAGCGCGCAGGCGCGTAAAGATCAGAAGCGTCGTGAAGCTGAACTGCGTACTCAGACTCAACCACTGCGTAAAGAAATTGCCCGTCTCGAAAAAGAGATGGAAAAGCTCAACGCCACGCTTGCCGCCGTTGAAGAGAAGCTGGGCGACAGCGAACTGTATGACCAGAGCCGTAAAGCGGAGCTGACCGACTGTCTGCAAACCCAGGCGAAGACCAAATCCAGCCTCGAAGAGTGCGAAATGGCATGGCTGGATGCCCAGGAACAGCTGGAAGCGATGCTGCAGGCTGACTGACACGCCGGGAGGGTTATGGGTTTCGATATCACGAGCGACATTACATTCCGTAAGCTCAGCATCTTCATGACGTTTATGGAGAAGGGCAATATCGCGCGTACTGCCGAAACGCTGGGTCTGAGCGGCGTCAGCGTGCATCGTGCACTGCATACTCTGGAAGAGAACGTCCGCTGTCCGCTCTTTACCCATAAGGGACGTAACCTGATTGCCCTTCCGTCCGCCTGGACGCTGCTGGAGTATTGTCAGGAAGTTATGCAGGTGATGGAGCGCGGGCTGGAAGAGTCCCGTAAAGTCGCCGGTATTGGTCAGGGACGGTTGCGCGTCGGCACGCTCTACTCGCTGACGCTGGAAACCGTGCCGCGCCTGATCATGGGCATGAAGCTGCGTCGCCCGGATCTGGAGATGGATCTGACGATGGGCTCTAACGATACGTTGCTGCATATGCTTGACGACGGTACGCTGGACGCGATCCTCATCTCGATTTCCGAAAGCAATATCGACCGCAACAGCCTTGAAGTCCTGCCCCTGTTTCATGATGACATTTTCCTGGCCGCGCCTGCCTCTGCCACGCTGAATACCAGCGGGCTGGCGAATTTACGCGATTACAAAGATCAGAAATTTGTCTCGCTGGCAGAAGGGTTTGCCACCTATGCGGGGTTCCAGGAAGCATTTCATATCGCTGGATTTGAACCGGAAATTGTCACCCGCGTGAATGACATTTTCTCAATGCTCAGCCTGGTTCAGGCGGGCGTCGGCTTTACGCTGATGCCGGGCAGGATGAAGAAGGTCTACGAAAATTCGGTGCAGCTACTGAAGCTGGCAGAACCGTACCAGATGCAGCAGCTTATCGCGATTGTGTTCGCCCGCAACCGCGAGCAGGACCCGAGCCTGCGGGCATTAGCCGCCGAAGGGCGGATGTATGCGCGCAGCCTGCAGGAAAGTGTGTGATACAAAACAAGGCAACCGAACCCGTAGGCCCGGTAAGGCGCAGCCGCCACCGGGCTAAAAATTCACGCACGAAGCCTTCCTGCCAGATGCACCGCCACATCCACACCGCTGCGCTCGAGTGATATGGTCTCCCCTTCCCACGCCGCCTGACGTGTCAGGCAGGTCAGGACGCCACCGGGCGGCATCTCGATCGCCAGCCGGGCTTCGCGTTCGTTAGCGGAAATCATCGCCTCCTGCCAGCGCACCGTACGCGCCATGTTCATCGCCAGATCGTCCGCGATCTTTTCCGGCTGCCAGAGCACGCGCCCGGTGCTGCCGCTCAGGTACGCACAGCGTGGACGAGCCAGCGTGACGGACTCAAACGCCGCCGCCAGCTTTTGTGCCGGCTCCGCCAGCAGTTCACAATGGGATGGCACGCTGACTGCCAGCCTTTGCACTTTGCTCGCCCCCTTTTCCAGGGCGCGTTTTGCCACCTGCGCCATCCCTTCATCGGATCCGGCAATGACGATCTGCGTTTCGGCATTCAGGTTAGCAATATACGTTCCGCTACCCTCGATAAGCTGTTCCACCTGCGGCAGGGTTAAGCCCATGATGGCCGTCAGGCCGTAGCCGTGGGGCCAGGCCTGCTCCATCAGGTCGCCACGCAGCGCCACCAGCTTAAGGGCGTCCGTCAATTCCAGCGCCCTTGCTACTACCGCCGCGGGATAAGCACCAATCGATAAACCGCTGACGATGTCAGGCGACACGTCACGTCGCTCCAGCTCGCGCGCCCAGGACACGCCAGCAATGAGCAGGGAAAGCTGAACCGCACGGGTATGGGTTAACGAGGCGGCACTGTCCAGCGTATCAACTTCGACACCCAGCACCTCACGCGCCTGAGCCAGTTCCGTTCCCGGCAGGTTTTGCAGCATACCTTCATGCTGCGTACCCTGCCCCGGAAAGGTAAACAGTATTTTCATCACTCCTCCCTGCGCCATGGGTCAACCACCAGGCGTGGCCCACGGCGGGTTTTCAGCAGCGTTTTGCCATCGCGCAGCCACTCCGCCAGCGCGAATCCGCCCTCTGGCGTATCCACCTGGGTATCAGCCCGGCACAGCGCACCACTCAACTGCGACTGCCAGGCGGTAAACGCGTCGGGTGATATCGGCTGCGGGGCGCGGATCAGCAGATCAAGATCGCTGTCGGCATGGATCACCGGAATGCCGGTCGCCAGCGCATAACCAGTGCTGCCGGTTATGCCCCACGTCCACGGCCACGACTGCTGCGCAAGCTGTAACGCCACCTGAACCGGTGGCTGGGTGACAAACGGCGAACGCAGCAGATCGGCGGTGACGCACAGCTCTTCAGGTGACACCACGCGTAACACATTCCCTGGCTTCACCCATCCAGCCGCCCGCTGGTCGCGGCGCAGTCCGCGCACGCCAACGGGGATTCGGCCATCGTTATCAACATCACGCCGCACCACCACCGGCAGGCCGGTATGCCAGGCGGCATCCACCCAGGTTTCAGTAATACCTTCCAGCGCGTCGCGCGAGGTAAGCCAGATGAGGTCGTGGGGGCGTAATGTTGTGGTCATGATTACATTCCTGAAGTCAGCGAGATAAACAGCGGCAGCGACAGGATACACAGGACTGAGCTTAACAGCAGTACCGCTTCTGCATCCGGTGACTGCACGCCAAAGCGGTTACCAAACACGACCCCGAAGAAGCCCGCAGACAGTGCAATCATCAGAATGGCGGTGATCGCCACGGAGCCGTGCAGACCGAAGATTAAAACGATACCCCAGGCAATGGCTGGCTGGATCAGCAGCTTAGCGATGGTGGAAGTGATCACCATGGTGTTGATCTGCAGCTTACGGGCAGAGAGGATCACCCCAGTCAGGAACAGCGCCGCAGCGGTGGCAGACAGCCCCAACGGTTTAATTGCAGAGAGGACCAGTTCCGGCATTTTGATGCCGATGGCGGATAAAATCACACCCAGCAGAGGCCCCATCACGATCGGTTTTTTAATGGATCGCCACATCAGCACAGGCAGCATAGAGAGAGTTGAGCCGGAGGTATTGCCCTCAGCGCGCGCTTTTTCCCGCTCCAGGATCAGCAGACAGAACGGCGTCATCAGCACGGACCTGCAGGCAATAGAGACCGCCACGGACAGAGATGTGGAAGATCCTTCACCCAGCACGCTGCCCAGAATCGGCAGACCAAGCGCCGCATAGTTTGGCAGCGCGACGGTGAGCGTCAGCACGGCCGCATCCTGAGGGGATTTTTTAAAGACCTTCGTGGCAAGAAAATAGATGGCTGCGTAGGTGATCCACATCGCCAGAGTCAGTACCAGGATCAGCGGCGACTGGGCCACGATGCCGGTCCACGGGGTTTGTACTGTCGCGCTGAACAGCGCGGCAGGCAGCGCAAAATCCATGACGAAGATATTGAGCAGGGAAACATTTTTGTTATCGACCATCTTTGCCTTACCGGCCCAGAATCCCAGCAGCATGATGACGAAAATCGGTGCGAGAGCATGAACAATTACGTAAGTCATAAATCACCTGTGATTAAAAAGAAGTAGCACTGGCGCGATGATTATTATTTTCAGGATGCAGTTTCCCGCACGGGCGTAACGGATACGCCCGTGAGGTTGTGCATCTGGCAGGTCTCTTTTTACTTACCAGCTGGCGCGCATACGTTCGCGTACAAGCGCCGAGCTGCGGCGATTGTCAGCACCCAGACGGTTTTTCAGCGTCGGATCCTGACGAGCGTCACTGATGGCCTGTTGCAGGGTGGTTTTCACCAGCGTCAGGTCGCTATCGGATGGGGCATCCGGGTTGCTGATATCCAACAGGCTCGAGAGCAGCCCCAGCGTGGCGTAGTTGCTGATGTCATACGCCATAGGTGGAATAGTGGCGGCCAGTTTTTCCAGCGCCTCCACGCTGCGCAGGGTGATCCGCGCGGCAGACGCTTTCCCCATGGCATGGATGAGCACGCCTTTATCGTTAAAGGCAATCAGACGGTTAGCCTGGTAGCCATGCGCCAGAAACGCGCCGGACATGGCTTTACCCACAATCAGGCCAATTACCGGATGACCCGCCAGGCGCGCGTTGGCGTAGGCGGCCGCATCGCCTGCCAGCGCCTGGTGGATACCAAACGCCTCTTCGCGACGGCCATAAGCCTGGCTTGGGACGTCGATCACCGCCACAATCGGGCGCTTAACGGCTTTATCAGCATCTGCCGCGACGGTTTCGCTGACCACTTTCGCCAGCGTCCAGCCTTCAAGCAGGCCGACTTCCCCTTTCGCCGCGCGCGGGAAGTGGTTGTTGGCATCCGGCACTACGGCGATAAAACGCACCGTTTCACCGTTCAACTCGCCGTCTGCCGCCTGCACGGACGGGCACAGCCCCTCAATACGTTTGGCGTTCGGGGCGAGGGTTTCCAGCCAGCGTTCGCCACGGCTCATTACGTTACTCATCATTTCACCTCCCGGGCAAAAAGCGCGTTAATCTGTTCGGCATCGGCCTGTTTGCGGGTGTCGAAATTCATCAGGCGGTTCAGGTAATCGTCGTAGTTATCGGTGCGATGTTTTGCCGGGACGCCTTTGGCGATGGCCTCGTTCATCGCGGCTTTCACCGCATTCACGCCATCGCCGACCAGCGCGTCCACCAGCCCGCTCTGATAGCGCACCTCGCCGCCGGTCATGCTCCAGATAAACGGACGGTCGCGGGAGTCGTACTCTTCAATGCCCGCTTCCTGCTCAATAACCTGCGGGCCGTTTAACCCCAGACGCGCTTCGCGAGTCACAATCAGGTAGCTGCAAAGCGCCGCCGCGATGGACATCCCGCCGAAGCAGCCCACGGTCCCGGCCACAATCCCGATAACGGGCGTGTAGCGACGCAGGTCAACAATCGCCGCGTGGATATCGGCAATCGCCGCCAGGCCGAGGTTGGCTTCCTGCAGGCGTACGCCGCCGGTTTCGAGGCACAGCACCGCCTGAGTCGGAATGCCGTTGCGGTTATCTTCTGCCGCCAGCTCCAGCGCTGCTGCCATTTTCGCGCCGGAGACCTCGCCCATGCTGCCGCCCTGGAACGCGCCTTCAATCGCCACGACGACCGCAGGCTGGCCGTTGATAGTCCCTTTCGCGACCACCATGCCGTCATCGGCCTGAGGCACAATGCCCTGTGGCCCCAACCACGGAGAGATAATGCCTGCAAACGGATCCAGCAGCTCGCGGTAGCTGCCCTCGTCGAGCAACGCCTGCGCACGCTGGCGCGCTTTTAATTCGATAAAGCTGCTGTCATCACGCATGGCTCACCCCTTCAAAAACCTGTTCGATACGAATGCGCGCCACGCCCGGCGTCGCGCCAAAGTCGTGGATGGTCAGTTTGCCTGCGGGCAGACTGCTGACGGTCTCCAGGCGGCTGAATAACGCCTCCCAGCGTCCACGGCTGTTGTCGACGGAGGTGGTGATATCAATGGTTAAGGTCTGGCCCGGTTCGGCGGTGAACAGCACCTCCATATCCCCGGATCCAACTACCCCTGCCAGCGCCTGGCCGCTTAACGTGCGGCTGGCTGGCATGGTCAATGTGATTTTTTCCATAACATCCTCTTAATGCTTTGAATAGGGCGTTTCGACACGGTCAAGAAACAGCGTGGCGGCAAGCAGGTCGGCGGCACCGCCCGGTGAGGCATTGAGCGTCAGCATCTGGCGATCTAACCGCGCCAGCGCCTGCTGCCCCGCGAGCGTTGCGCATCCTCCGGCGTTCAGTACCGCCCGGGCGCCGTTCTGCATGGCGTCCAGCCCCTCCATTCCGGCGCGCGACAGCACGCAGGTATCGGTGAGTGAGGTCATGATTGCCATCAGCGCGTCGAGTCTGGCGTTTGTTTCGCTGCTGCCGTTGAGACGGCTCAGGCGAAGCTGCGGCAGCGCGCGCTGCATGATGTGCGGAAACGCCTGCTGAGCCTCTTCCCGCGCGCCCGGTACGCGGTAGCGGTGCGTGGCGCGTAACCCCTTACTGAACACCTTCGGTGCCGCGTCGTCCGGGAGTTTCGCCAGCTGTGCGGCGGTGTTAGCGACGGTTTGCGCGCGGGAGTCGCCACCCAGCATCGCCACCGCGCTCACCAGCAGCCCCAGCGCCCAGATTGCGCCACGGTGCGTATTCACGCCGTCGGTGGCGATCATCATCTGCCGTTCGCCTTCACGGCCAAGGCGGCCAACGGTTTGCCGTAGGGCAATATCCGCCGGACGCTGCCAGCTCTGCTGCGCCAGCGCCTGAAACGTGGAGGTCAGGCTGTGCGCGGAGCGCTCCATCAGCGCAAGCGATAAATCGTGGTGCGCGCCGTTCCCCCGACTGTCCACCAGACCGGGTTTCGGGCTTAAGCGTGCTTCGTCAATCAGACACTGCGTGGCGGTTCGCGCCAGCCATTCGGCACCGCCTTCAACCTGAATCTGGGGCAGAAGTGTCATTACCAGCTCCGGAATTTCGCAGGTGGGTTGTAGAGACCGCCGGACCACTCAACGAGGTCAGCCACGCTGCCCGCCGCCAGCAGAGAGCGGGTGGCATCAGTACGGCGAATCCCCATGTATTCCGGGTACACGACCTTGCCGCTCTGGCGCAGTTCCGCCACGCGTCTGGCATCCACGCCCAGACCAATATCGGTGATACCGGCCACGGCTGCGACCATGGCGCGACGCTCTTCCAGATCTTTTGCCCGGTAGAGGTAGGCAATCCCCTCTTCCGTCAGCACGTGGGTGACGTCATCGCCGTAAATCATCACCGGTGCCAGCGGCATGCCGGAGGCTTTCGCCACGTCAACGGCGTCCAGTTTTTCCACGAAGGTAGGCTTCACGCCCGCCTGGAAGGTTTCCACCATCTGCACGACCAGTTTTTTACCGCGTTGCATCGGGTCGGGTTCGGTGATCATGTTCAGCCAGGCCGGAGTGGCGTGGCGACGGCCGTGTGGATCATGGCCCATGTTCGGCGCGCCGCCGAAGCCGGAGAGACGACCGCGGGTCACCGTTGAGGAGTTGGCGTAACCATCCACCTGCAGGGTTGAGCCGATAAACATATCCACCGCGTACTGGCCCGCCAGCTGGCAGAAGGCGCGGTTGGAGCGCATGGAGCCGTCAGCACCGGTGAAGAACACGTCCGGACGGGCGCGGATGTACTCTTCCATCCCCAGTTCGCCGCCGAAGCAGTGCACGCTCTCCACCCAGCCGCTTTCAATTGCCGGGATCAGCGTCGGATGCGGGTTCAGCGTCCAGTGTTTACAGATTTTGCCCTTCAGGCCGAGCTGTTCACCGTAAGTGGGCAGCAGCAGCTCAATTGCCGCGGTGTTAAAACCGATCCCGTGGTTCAGAGACTGCACCTGATGTTCAGCGTAGATGCCTTTGATGGCCATCATCGCCATCAGGATATGTTCCTGTTTGATCAGGCGCGGGTCGCGGGTAAACAGCGGTTCGATAAAGAATGGCTTGTCGGCCACCACCACGTAGTCAATCCAGGAGCCTGGGATATCAACGCGCGGCAGGTCGCATTCGTCGTCCACCAGCTCGTTAACCTGTGCGATGACGATGCCATCGTGGAACGCGGCGGCCTCCACCAGCGCCGGGGTATCTTCGGTACTTGCCCCGGTGTAGAGATTGCCTTTGCGGTCTGCTTTAAACCCGGCGATCAGCGCCACGTTTGGTGAAAGGTCGACGTAGAGACGTGAATACAGTTCGATATAGGTATGAATAGCACCGATTTCGAGTTGACCATCCTCCAGCAGCTGGGAGATGCGCAGGCTCTGTGTGCCGGAGAAGGAGAAGTCCAGCTTACGGGCAATGCCCTTCTCAAAGATATCCAGATGTTCACTGCGGCCAACGCTTGGCATGATCATGTGCAGGTCATGCACAATTTGCGGGTTTACTTCGGCCAGCGAGCGGGAAAGAAAATCCGCCTGCTTCTGGTTGTTGCCTTCCAGAACGACCTTATCGCCTGGCGCGATCAGCTTTTCCAGCATGGCGACAAGGTCGCCGGTTGGCAGAACCTTGCCCTGCACCGGTACGGAGGCCAGACGACGCGCTTTTTCGCTGCGTCGGGTGTTCCATTGCCGGGTGGGTATTTGCCCAGATAACATTATTAACCTCCTGATTCAGCACATCATTTTGATTTGCTTAACGCTGAGTAAAGTCTGCACCCTGGCGGAAAAGGCATCAATTAAGCGTAGAGTGGAATCATTAGCCTGAGAGTAATAATCAAGGTAAATATTTGTGATCGGGATCAGTTCATGCTTCGGAAAACCAGGCTAAACGGGGTACAATTCGGAAGGTATAGTAAATTTCTGACAAGAATCAGCATCGCCCTTATGACCCAAATCATTCCCTCAGACTTCGACCTCACCGCCGAAGACAGCACTGATTTCGTGCCCATGCGCGGCGTGGCCAACTGCCACCTGCAGACCATGCTGCCGCGCCTGATCCGCCGCAAGGTGCAGTTCACTCCGCACTGGCAGAGGCTGGATTTGCCGGACGGTGATTTTCTGGATCTCGCCTGGAGCGAAGATCCCGAACAGGCGCGCCATAAACCTCGCCTGGTGGTGTTTCATGGTCTGGAAGGCAGCCTGCACAGCCCGTATGCCCATGGGTTAATCCAGGCGGCAAAAGCGCGCGGCTGGCTGGGCGTGGTGATGCATTTTCGGGGATGCAGCGGCGAGCCGAATCGTCAGAAACGCATCTATCACTCCGGCGAAACCGAAGATGGCACCTGGTTTTTGCACTGGCTGCGGGATAATTTCGGCACCGTGCCGGCGGCGGCGGTGGGCTATTCGCTCGGCGGAAATATGCTGGCCTGTCTGCTGGCCAAAGAGGGAGACGCGGTACCGCTGAATGCCGCGGTGATTGTCTCTGCCCCCTTCATGCTGGAACAGTGCAGTTACCACATGGAGAAAGGCTTTTCCCGGGTCTATCAGCGCTATCTGCTCAACCTGCTAAAAGCCAATGCGGCGCGCAAGCTGAAGGCCTATCCGGATACCCTGCCAGTAAGCCTGCGTCAGTTGAAAAAGGTCCGCCGCATTCGTGAGTTCGACGACCTGATCACCGCCAAAATTCATGGGTTCGCCGATGCCATTGACTACTATCGTCAGTGCAGCGCCATGCCGCTGCTCAGCAAGATCACTCAGCCGACGCTGATCATTCACGCGAAAGATGACCCGTTTATGGATCATCACTCCATCCCTGCACAGGAATTTCTGCCCGACAACGTTCACTACCAGCTGACCGAGCACGGCGGTCACGTGGGGTTTGTCGGCGGAACGCTGCGTCGCCCGAAAATGTGGCTGGAGACGCGCATTCCTGACTGGTTAACCCCTTACCTGGACGGTGCAACATGATTATCCCCTGGCAGGATCTGGCGCCCGAAACGCTCGATAATCTGATTGAAAGCTTTGTCTTGCGTGAAGGCACCGATTATGGTGAACATGAACGCTCGCTTGAGCAAAAGGTCAACGATGTTAAACGCCAGCTTAAAAGCGGCGACGTGGTGCTGGTGTGGTCTGAACTGCATGAGACGGTCAATATCATGCCCCGCAACGCGTTTCACGGCTGATCTTTCAACCTTTCCAGTCAGGGAGTTGCTATGTCTGCCAGACATCCGGTTATTGCCGTTACGGGGTCGAGTGGTGCGGGAACCACCACCACCAGCCTCGCGTTTCGCAAGATTTTCGCCCAGTTGAATCTCCGCGCGGCGGAGGTCGAAGGCGACAGCTTTCACCGCTATACGCGCCCGGAGATGGATATGGCCATCCGCAAAGCGCGTGATTTGGGCAAACACATCAGCTACTTCGGCCCGGAGGCCAATGACTTCGGCCTGCTGGAGCAAACGTTTCAGGAGTACGGCCTAAGCGGCAAAGGGCAGTCCCGCAAATATTTGCATACCTACGACGAAGCCGTTCCCTGGAATCAGGTCCCGGGCACCTTTACCCCCTGGCAGCCGCTGCCGGAACCTACCGACGTGCTGTTTTACGAAGGATTGCACGGCGGCGTGGTGACGCCGCATCACGACGTGGCGCGACATGTGGATCTGCTGGTCGGCGTGGTGCCAATCGTGAACCTGGAGTGGATCCAGAAGCTGACGCGAGACATCAGCGAGCGCGGCCATTCACGCGAGGCGGTGATGGATTCGGTTGTGCGCTCAATGGAAGATTACATCAATTATCTGACACCACAGTTTTCCCGCACCCACATCAACTTCCAGCGTGTGCCGACGGTGGACACTTCCAACCCGTTCGCGGCCAAAAGTATCCCGTCGCTGGATGAGAGCTTTGTGGTGATCCATTTCCGCAATCTCGACGGCATCGATTACCCCTGGCTGCTGGCGATGCTGCAGGGTTCGTTTATTTCTCACATGAATACGTTAGTGGTGCCCGGCGGAAAAATGGGGCTGGCGATGGAGCTGATCATGACGCCGCTGGTGCAGCGGTTGATGGAAGGGAAGCAGATCGCATAATCATATTCCCTCTCCAGGTGGGAGAGGGTTAGGGTGAGGGCATCAACACGCACGATGCCCCATCAATCACGCCTCGATCACTTCATACGAATGGGTAATTTTTACCGCTTTCTCCAGCATTAATGCCACAGAGCAGTATTTTTCCGCAGACAGATCCACCGCGCGTGAGACGGCAGCATCTTTCAGCGCGTTCCCGGTGACAACAAAATGCAGGTTAATGTGCGTGAACAGGCGTGGCGCCTCTTCGCGACGTTCTGACGTGAGCTTGACTTCACAGTCGGTCACATCATGACGGCCCTTTTGCAGAATCGACACCACGTCAATCGCGCTGCATCCCCCTGCCGCCATCAGCACCATCTCCATTGGGCTGGGTGCTTTATCGCCGGAGTTACCGTCCATCAAAATCTGGTGTCCCGACGAGGACTCGCCCAGGAACGTTAAACCTTCTACCCATTTCACGCGCGCTTGCATATTCATTAGCTCCAACGTTGCATTTTTGGTGACAGATTACGCGTGCGTTACATTTCTCGCAATGGAAGGCGACCTGCGTCATGCTGAAGCGAGACACCAGGAGACACGCGGCGAAAGCTATGCTAAAACACTCTGGATGCTACAGTAATACATTGACGTTACAGATGTATGCAGAGGACATCAAACTTTACTGGCTGCGAAACGTTACGACAGCCGACTTCCCAGGTATGGGTAAGAATTCGATTGCAACCCCAGAGTCCGGATGCATCTTATGACTCTGGTGACAGCTTATAACAGAGGATAACAGCGCATGGTGCTTGGCAAACCGCAAACAGACCCGACTCTCGAATGGTTCTTGTCTCATTGCCACATTCATAAGTACCCATCGAAGAGCACGCTGATTCACCAGGGTGAAAAAGCAGAAACGTTGTATTACATCGTCAAAGGCTCGGTGGCAGTGCTGATCAAAGATGAAGAAGGGAAAGAGATGATCCTTTCTTATCTGAACCAGGGCGATTTTATCGGTGAACTGGGCCTGTTTGAAGAAGGCCAGGAACGTAGCGCCTGGGTTCGTGCAAAGACAGCATGTGAAGTGGCTGAAATTTCCTACAAGAAATTCCGTCAGTTGATTCAGGTTAACCCTGACATCCTGATGCGTCTTTCTTCGCAGATGGCTCGCCGTCTGCAGGTGACATCAGAGAAAGTGGGTAACCTCGCCTTCCTGGACGTGACCGGCCGTATCGCGCAGACCCTGCTGAACCTGGCGAAACAGCCAGACGCTATGACCCACCCTGACGGCATGCAAATTAAAATTACCCGCCAGGAAATTGGTCAGATCGTCGGTTGCTCCCGTGAAACAGTGGGCCGTATCCTGAAAATGCTGGAAGATCAGAACCTGATCTCCGCCCACGGTAAAACCATCGTGGTTTACGGAACCCGTTAATCCCGATAAAACGGCGTGCCATCGCAAGGTGTCACGCCGTTTTTGTCTCTACTCCCCATGTGGCGCAGGCTGATTTATCACCCGGAAGTTAACTACGCACTGCGACAAACGCTGGTGTTGTGCCTTCCTGTGGCCGTGGGCCTGATCCTTGGGCATCTTCAGCAGGGGCTGCTGTTTTCACTGGTTCCCGCCTGCTGCAACATTGCCGGTCTCGACACCCCGCATAAGCGTTTTTTCAAACGTCTGATTATCGGCGGTTCGCTGTTTGCCGGGTGTAGCCTGGCCGTGCAGCTTTTGCTGGCCCGCGATATTCCGCTGCCGCTGATCCTGAGCGTGCTGGCGATGACGCTGGGGGTGACCGCCGAAATCAGTTCGCTGCACGCGCGTTTACTGCCCGCCTCACTCATCGCGGCCATCTTTACCCTGAGTCTCGCAGGTAATATGCCGGTGTGGGAGCCGCTGCTGATCTACGCCCTTGGTACGCTATGGTATGGCCTGTTTAACTGGTTCTGGTTCTGGCTGTGGCGGGAACAGCCGCTGCGTGAATCCCTGAGCCTGCTCTATGTCCAGCTTGCGGAGTACTGCGAAGCCAAATACACGCTGCTGACTCAGCATACCGACCCGGAAAAATCACTGCCGCCGCTGCTGACGCGCCAGCAGAAGGTGGTGGTTCTGATAAGCCAGTGCTACCAGCAACTGCATATGCTGGCCGCCAACAAGAACCACGAATATAAACGGCTGCTGCGCACCTTCCAGGTGGGGCTGGATCTGCAGGAGCATATCTCCGTGAGCCTGCACCACCCGAAGGAGGTGCAAAAGCTGGTGGAGCGCAGCCATGCCGAAGCGGTGATCCGCTGGAACGCGCAAACCGTGTCCGCACGCCTGCGGGTACTGGCCGACGACATTCTTTATCACCGTTACCCCACCCGCTTTAACATGGACAAGCAGCTCGGCGCACTGGAGAAAATCGCCCGCCAGCACGAGGATAACCCGGTAGGCCAGTTTGCCGCCTGGCACTTCAGCCGTATTGCCCGCGTCCTGCGTACCCAGCGCCCGCTCTATCCCCGCGATCTGATGGCGGATAAGCAAAAGCGCCTGCCGCTGCTGCCTGCGCTTAAAAGCTATCTCTCGTTTAAATCTTCCGCCCTGCGCAACGCCGCCCGGATTAGCGTGATGCTGAGCATCGCCAGCCTGATGGGCATGGCGCTGCATCTGCCCAAACCCTACTGGATATTAATGACGGTACTGTTTGTCACCCAGAACGGCTACGGCGCCACGCGAGTGCGTATTCTGCACCGGGCGGGCGGAACCATGGCGGGGTTGATTATCGCCGGCGTAACGCTGCACTTCCACGTGCCGGAAGGCTATACGCTGGCAGGCATGCTATTGATTACCCTGGTGAGCTACCTGATCATCCGCAAAAACTACGGCTGGGCGATGGTGGGCTTTACGGTCACGGCGGTATATACCCTGCAATTGCTTACGCTCAATGGCGAACAATTTATTGTCGCCAGGCTTACCGATACCCTGATTGGCTGTCTGATTGCCTTTGGTGGTATGGTCTGGCTGTAGCCACAATGGCAAAGCGGCCTGCTCAGGCAGAACGCCCACGACGCGCTGGAGGCCGACCAGCAGGCTATCCGCCTGATACTGAGCGACGATCCGCAGCCCTCCCCGCTGGCGTATCAGCGGATGAAGGTCAACCAGGCACATAACGCCCTGTTCAACTCGCTGAATCAGGCGATGCAGGAGCCCGGCTTTAACTCGCACTATCTGGCGGATATGAAGCTCTGGGTAACGCACAGCCAGTTCATCGTCGAACATATCAACGCGATGACCACGCTGGCGCGTGAACATACCATGCTGACGCCAGACCTGGCGCAGCGCTATTTGCAGTCGTGTGAGATTGCCCTGCAGCGGTGTCAGCAGCGTCTGGAGTATGACGCGCCGGGTGAATCGGGGGATTCGAACATTCTGGAAGCGCCGGAAACGCTCACCCACGGACCAATGAGCACCCTGGAGCAGCATCTGCAACGCATTCTGGGGCATCTGAACACCATGCACACCATTTCGTCGGTGGCATGGCGTCAGCGTCCGCATCATGGAGTGTGGCTCATGAGGCGGCTAAAAAAGACGCCTTATTAATTAAATTCATTTGGAAGTAGCCAACGAGCGCTGTTTTTTTAAAAACTATTTATACTATTGGAATGTTATCTCGCCCTGAACACTGAGCCATTATCGTCACGTTTTAACAGCGTCCAGCGGCTTTGTTGAATAAATCAGATTTCGGGTAAGTCTCCCCCGTAGCGGGTTGTG
>NZ_JACASJ010000076.1:0-26137 GCF_013391025.1 Enterobacter sp. SECR19-1250
CTCTGATCCACCCAATCGCGATGGACGACGGTCTGCGTTTCGCAATCCGTGAAGGCGGCCGTACCGTTGGCGCGGGCGTTGTTGCTAAAGTTCTGGGCTAATTAATTATCCCCGAATAAAAAAAGGACGCTTCGGCGTCCTTTTTTGTTTTATTAGCGTGTGTATTTGTCACAAATTTTCGCATTTTTTGTTTGCTCCCGCCCCGTATACTGGCGTTTGTGCTATTGTAATCATAACCATTCTCACTTACACTTTGCGCATATTTTGAACGGGAGTCTTTATGTACGTTTGTTTATGTAATGGTGTGAGTGACAAAAAAATACGTCAGGCCGTTCGCCAGTTTCAGCCACAGTCCTTCCAGCAACTTCGCAAGTTTGTTCCAGTGGGAAATCAATGCGGTAAATGCGTACGCGCAGCGCGTGAAATCATGCAGGATGAACTGATGCAAATCCCGGAATACAAAGAGATCGCGTAAGCGCCCATCTTTTTTTTGACATCCCTGTAGCCCGATCTACGCTTCAATGAGTGGAAGCGGAGGGACTATATAATGAAAGGTGATGTTAAAATCATAAGTTATCTCAATAAATTATTGGGAAATGAGCTTGTCGCAATCAATCAGTATTTTCTCCATGCGAGAATGTTTAAAAACTGGGGCCTCATGCGCCTCAACGACGTTGAGTATCACGAATCCATCGATGAGATGAAACATGCCGATAAATATATCGAGCGTATTTTATTTCTCGAAGGCATCCCCAACCTGCAGGACCTCGGTAAACTCGGCATCGGTGAAGATGTTGAAGAGATGCTGCGATCCGATCTCAGACTTGAACTTGAAGGCGCAAAAGACCTTCGCGAAGCTATTGCCTACGCAGACAGCGTCCATGACTACGTTAGCCGCGATATGATGATCCAGATTCTGGCCGATGAAGAAGGGCATATCGACTGGTTGGAAACCGAGCTGGATCTCATTGGCAAAATTGGCCTGCAAAACTATCTCCAGTCGCAGATTAAAGTGGAAGATTAACCAGCGTCTGCCAACCTACGCATAAACCCGCTGCCGCCAGAAATGGCCCAAAAGGCAGTGGGTTTTTTAATGTCCGTCTGGCAGGGTTGAACAACGAAGTCATAAGAAGGTAGAGCAGCGCCAATAGTGCGGCAACCAGTGCCAGTTCGGGTAACACGCACCAACCATGCCATGCACCGAGCGCTGAAAGATACTTCACATCGCCATAGCCCATCCCTTCACGGCGAAATATTAGCCGATAACCCCAGTAGATCATGGCAAAGCCGACATACCCTGCCATCGCCCCGACCACTGCGCCAGGCAGAAAATCAGGGTGAAGACAGAGTTGATAGAGCAAACCAGCCCATAACAGGGGACAGAGATATTTATCAGGGAGAATGCCTGAGCGAATATCTTCACGCACCAGTAAACCTGAGAGAACAAAATAGATGAGCAGGAAGGGGAGGAGAGTAAGCATGAACGAAACCTCAAGGTGAATTTCAGCGCATACTCTCCACACCACGAATGCCTGGCAATAGCCAAAAAATGTAATTGCGTAGTGGTTTCATAAGAACAGAAGAAAGGGGACGGATTGCAGAAAATAGTGCGAGGCCTTACGCAAGGTACACCTTTAGCGCTTAAATTCTAAACGGCACTTGCGTCTTGCCCAGATTTACGTATAATGCGCGGGCTTGTCGTAATTGACGGCGGGTTCAATCTGAACCGGAGTGACTCATTTTGTTACTCAACAATGCTCCCAATTGGGGAGCTACGTAAGAACGGTTACACTCTCCCATCAATCGTAATGGGTTTGAGGAGTAATCATTTTCGTTTATAAAATAATTGGAGCTCTGGTCTCATGCAGAACCAAAGAATCCGTATCCGCCTTAAAGCGTTTGATCATCGTCTGATCGATCAATCAACCGCGGAAATCGTCGAGACTGCTAAGCGCACTGGTGCGCAAGTCCGTGGTCCGATCCCGCTGCCGACCCGCAAAGAGCGCTTCACCGTTCTGATCTCCCCGCACGTGAACAAAGACGCGCGTGATCAGTACGAAATCCGCACTCACAAGCGTCTGGTTGACATCGTTGAGCCAACTGAGAAAACCGTTGATGCTCTGATGCGTCTGGATCTGGCTGCCGGTGTTGACGTGCAGATCAGCCTGGGTTAATCAGGTCATCGAGCGATTGAGAGGTTGAAACAATGATTGGTTTAGTCGGTAAAAAAGTGGGTATGACCCGCATCTTCACTGAAGATGGCGTTTCTATCCCAGTAACCGTAATCGAAGTTGAAGCAAACCGCGTTACTCAGGTTAAAGATCTGGCTAACGATGGCTACCGCGCTATTCAGGTTACCACTGGTGCTAAAAAAGCTAACCGTGTAACCAAACCAGAAGCGGGTCACTTCGCTAAAGCTGGCGTTGAAGCTGGCCGTGGTCTGTGGGAATTCCGTCTTGCTGAAGGCGAAGAGTTCACCGTAGGTCAGGACATTAGCGTTGAGCTGTTTGCTGACGTTAAAAAAGTTGACGTAACCGGTACCTCTAAAGGTAAAGGTTTTGCTGGTACCGTTAAGCGCTGGAACTTCCGTACCCAGGACGCTACTCACGGTAACTCCTTGTCTCACCGCGTTCCGGGTTCTATCGGTCAGAACCAGACTCCGGGCAAAGTGTTCAAAGGCAAGAAAATGGCAGGTCAGCTGGGCAACGAACGTGTAACTGTTCAGAGCCTGGACGTAGTACGTGTTGACGCTGAGCGCAACCTGCTGCTGGTTAAAGGTGCGGTCCCGGGTGCAACCGGTAGCGACCTGATCGTTAAACCAGCTGTGAAGGCGTAAGGGGATAGCAATGGAATTAGTATTGAAAGACGCGCAGAGCGCGCTGACTGTTTCCGAAACTACCTTCGGTCGTGATTTCAACGAAGCGCTGGTTCACCAGGTTGTTGTTGCTTATGCAGCTGGTGCTCGTCAGGGTACTCGTGCTCAGAAGACTCGTGCTGAAGTAACTGGTTCTGGCAAAAAGCCATGGCGCCAGAAAGGTACCGGCCGTGCGCGTTCAGGTTCTATCAAGAGCCCGATCTGGCGTTCAGGTGGCGTGACCTTCGCTGCGCGTCCACAGGACCACAGTCAAAAAGTTAACAAAAAGATGTACCGCGGCGCGCTGAAAAGCATCCTGTCCGAGCTGGTACGTCAGGATCGTCTGATCGTTGTCGAGAAGTTCTCTGTAGAAGCGCCTAAAACTAAGCTGCTGGCACAGAAACTGAAAGACATGGCTCTGGAAGATGTGCTGATCATCACCGGTGAGCTGGACGAGAACCTGTTCCTGGCCGCGCGCAACCTGCACAAGGTTGACGTACGCGACGCGACTGGTATCGACCCGGTTAGCCTGATCGCCTTCGACAAAGTCGTAATGACTGCTGATGCTGTTAAGCAAGTTGAGGAGATGCTGGCATGATTCGTGAAGAACGTCTGCTGAAGGTGCTGCGCGCACCGCACGTTTCTGAAAAAGCGTCTACTGCGATGGAAAAAACAAACACCATCGTTCTCAAAGTTGCTAAAGACGCGACCAAAGCAGAGATCAAAGCTGCTGTGCAGAAACTGTTTGAAGTCGAAGTCGAAGTCGTTAACACCCTGGTAGTTAAAGGGAAAGTTAAACGTCACGGACAGCGTATCGGTCGTCGTAGCGACTGGAAAAAAGCTTACGTCACCCTGAAAGAAGGCCAGAACCTGGACTTCGTTGGCGGCGCTGAGTAAGTCGGAGGAGTAATACAATGGCAGTTGTTAAATGTAAACCGACATCTCCGGGTCGTCGCCACGTAGTTAAAGTGGTTAACCCTGAGCTGCACAAGGGCAAACCTTTTGCTCCGTTGCTGGAAAAAAACAGCAAATCCGGTGGTCGTAACAACAATGGCCGTATCACCACTCGTCACATCGGTGGTGGCCACAAGCAGGCTTATCGTATTGTTGACTTCAAACGCAACAAAGACGGTATCCCAGCAGTTGTTGAGCGTCTTGAGTACGATCCGAACCGTTCCGCGAACATCGCGCTGGTTCTGTACAAAGACGGCGAACGCCGTTACATCCTGGCCCCTAAAGGCCTGAAAGCTGGCGACCAGATTCAGTCTGGCGTTGATGCTGCAATCAAAGCAGGCAACACCCTGCCGATGCGCAATATCCCGGTTGGTTCTACCGTTCATAACGTAGAAATGAAACCAGGTAAAGGCGGTCAGCTGGCGCGTTCCGCGGGTACTTACGTTCAGATCGTTGCGCGTGACAGTGCTTATGTCACCCTGCGTCTGCGTTCTGGTGAAATGCGTAAAGTCGAAGCAGACTGCCGCGCTACTCTGGGCGAAGTTGGCAATGCTGAGCATATGCTGCGCGTTCTGGGTAAAGCTGGTGCTGCACGCTGGCGTGGTGTTCGCCCTACCGTTCGCGGTACTGCGATGAACCCAGTAGACCACCCACATGGTGGTGGTGAAGGTCGTAACTTTGGTAAGCACCCGGTAACTCCGTGGGGCGTTCAGACCAAAGGTAAGAAGACCCGCAGCAACAAGCGTACTGATAAATTTATCGTACGTCGCCGTAGCAAATAATTTTAGAGGATAAGCCATGCCACGTTCTCTCAAGAAAGGTCCTTTTATTGACCTGCACTTGCTGAAGAAGGTAGAGAAAGCGGTGGAAAGCGGAGACAAGAAGCCCCTGCGCACTTGGTCCCGTCGTTCAACGATCTTTCCTAACATGATCGGTTTGACCATCGCTGTCCATAATGGTCGTCAGCACGTTCCAGTCTTTGTTACCGACGAAATGGTTGGTCACAAACTGGGTGAATTCGCACCGACTCGTACTTATCGCGGCCACGCTGCTGATAAAAAAGCGAAGAAGAAATAAGGTAGGAGGAAGAGATGGAAACTTTAGCTCAACATCGCCATGCTCGTTCTTCTGCACAGAAGGTTCGCCTTGTTGCTGACCTGATTCGCGGTAAGAAAGTGTCGCAGGCCCTGGACATCCTGACCTATACCAACAAGAAAGCTGCGGTATTGGTCAAGAAAGTACTGGAATCTGCCATTGCTAACGCTGAACACAACGATGGCGCTGACATCGACGATCTGAAAGTCGCGAAAATTTTCGTAGATGAAGGCCCAAGCATGAAGCGCATTATGCCGCGTGCGAAAGGTCGTGCAGATCGCATCCTGAAGCGCACCAGCCACATTACTGTGGTTGTGTCCGATCGCTGAGACTCTGGAGACTAGCAATGGGTCAGAAAGTACATCCTAATGGTATTCGCCTGGGTATTGTAAAACCATGGAACTCTACCTGGTTTGCGAACACCAAAGAATTCGCTGACAACCTGGACAGCGATTTTAAAGTACGTCAGTACCTGACGAAGGAACTGGCTAAAGCGTCTGTATCTCGTATCGTTATCGAGCGTCCAGCTAAGAGCATCCGTGTGACTATTCACACTGCTCGTCCTGGCATCGTTATCGGTAAGAAAGGCGAAGACGTAGAAAAACTGCGCAAGGTCGTAGCGGATATCGCTGGCGTTCCTGCACAGATCAATATCGCTGAAGTTCGTAAGCCTGAACTGGACGCTAAATTGGTTGCTGACAGCATCACTTCTCAGCTGGAACGTCGTGTTATGTTCCGTCGTGCTATGAAGCGTGCTGTACAGAACGCAATGCGTCTGGGCGCTAAAGGTATCAAAGTTGAAGTTAGCGGCCGTCTGGGCGGCGCGGAAATCGCACGTACCGAATGGTACCGTGAAGGTCGCGTACCGCTGCACACTCTGCGTGCTGACATCGACTACAACACCTCTGAAGCGCACACCACTTACGGTGTAATCGGCGTTAAGGTATGGATCTTCAAAGGTGAGATCCTGGGTGGTATGGCTGCTGTTGAACAACCGGAAAAACCGGCTGCTCAACCTAAAAAGCAGCAGCGTAAAGGCCGTAAATAAGGAGCGTCGCTGATGTTACAACCAAAGCGTACAAAATTCCGTAAAGTGCACAAAGGCCGCAACCGTGGTCTGGCGCAGGGTACGGATGTTAGCTTCGGCACTTTCGGTCTGAAAGCTGTTGGCCGTGGTCGTCTGACTGCACGTCAGATCGAAGCAGCACGTCGTGCAATGACCCGTGCAGTTAAGCGTCAAGGTAAGATCTGGATCCGTGTATTCCCGGACAAACCGATCACCGAGAAGCCGCTGGAAGTTCGTATGGGTAAAGGTAAAGGTAACGTGGAGTACTGGGTTGCCTTGATCCAACCGGGCAAAGTCCTGTATGAAATGGACGGTGTTCCGGAAGAGCTGGCCCGTGAAGCCTTCGGCCTGGCAGCAGCGAAACTGCCTATCAAAACCACCTTTGTAACTAAGACGGTGATGTAATGAAAGCAAAAGAGCTGCGTGAAAAGAGCGTTGAAGAGCTGAACGCTGAGCTGCTGAACCTGCTGCGCGAGCAGTTCAACCTGCGTATGCAGGCTGCAAGTGGCCAGCTGCAACAGACCCACCTGCTGAAGCAAGTGCGTCGCAATGTTGCACGCGTTAAGACTTTACTGACTGAGAAGGCGGGTGCGTAATGACCGATAAAATCCGTACTCTGCAAGGTCGTGTTGTTAGCGACAAAATGGAGAAATCCATCGTTGTTGCTATCGAACGCATTGTGAAACACCCGATCTACGGTAAATTCATCAAGCGTACGACCAAACTGCACGTACATGACGAGAACAACGAATGTGGTATCGGCGACAAGGTTGAAATCCGTGAATGCCGTCCACTGTCCAAGACTAAGTCCTGGACGCTGGTTCGCGTTGTAGAGAAAGCGGTTCTGTAATACAGTACCCGTTCTCGATACGAATAAACGGCTCAGCGATGAGCCGTTTATTTTTTCTACCCATATTGCAGAAGCGGTGTTATAATGCCGCGCCCTCGATATGGGGCTTTTTAACGGCTCTGATTTTAGAGTCTCAGGTAGTAGTTGACATTAGCGGAGCACTAAAATGATCCAAGAACAGACTATGCTGAACGTCGCCGACAACTCCGGTGCACGTCGCGTAATGTGTATCAAGGTTCTGGGTGGCTCGCACCGTCGCTACGCAGGCGTAGGCGACATCATCAAGATCACCATCAAAGAAGCAATTCCACGTGGTAAGGTCAAAAAAGGTGATGTGCTGAAAGCGGTAGTGGTGCGCACCAAGAAGGGTGTTCGTCGCCCTGACGGTTCTGTCATTCGCTTCGATGGTAATGCATGCGTTATTTTGAACAATAACAGCGAGCAGCCAATCGGCACGCGTATCTTTGGGCCGGTAACTCGTGAACTTCGTACTGAGAAGTTCATGAAAATTATCTCTCTGGCACCAGAAGTACTCTAAGGAGCGAATCATGGCAGCGAAAATCCGTCGTGATGACGAAGTTATCGTGTTAACCGGTAAAGATAAAGGTAAACGCGGTAAAGTAAAAAATGTCCTGTCTTCCGGCAAGGTCATTGTTGAAGGTATCAACCTGGTTAAGAAACATCAGAAGCCGGTTCCGGCCCTGAACCAACCAGGCGGCATCGTTGAAAAAGAAGCTGCTATTCAGGTTTCTAACGTTGCAATCTTCAATGCGGCAACCGGCAAGGCTGACCGTGTAGGCTTTAGATTCGAAGACGGCAAAAAAGTCCGTTTCTTCAAGTCTAACAGCGAAACTATCAAGTAATTTGGAGTAGTACGATGGCGAAACTGCATGATTACTACAAAGACGAAGTAGTTAAGAAACTCATGACTGAGTTTAACTACAATTCTGTCATGCAAGTCCCTCGGGTCGAGAAGATCACCCTGAACATGGGTGTTGGTGAAGCGATCGCTGACAAGAAACTGCTGGATAACGCAGCAGCTGACCTGACAGCAATCTCCGGTCAAAAACCGCTGATCACCAAAGCACGCAAATCAGTTGCAGGCTTCAAAATCCGTCAGGGCTATCCGATCGGCTGTAAAGTAACTCTGCGTGGCGAACGCATGTGGGAGTTCTTTGAGCGCCTGATCACTATTGCTGTACCTCGTATCCGTGACTTCCGTGGCCTGTCCGCTAAGTCATTCGACGGTCGTGGTAACTACAGCATGGGTGTCCGTGAGCAGATCATCTTCCCAGAAATCGACTACGATAAAGTCGACCGCGTGCGTGGTTTGGATATTACCATTACCACTACTGCGAAATCTGACGAAGAAGGCCGTGCTCTGCTGGCTGCCTTTGACTTCCCGTTCCGCAAGTAAGGTAGGGTTACTGAATGGCTAAGCAATCAATGAAAGCACGCGAAGTAAAACGCGTAGCTTTAGCTGATAAATTCTTCGCTAAACGCGCTGAACTGAAAGCGATCATCTCTGATGTGAACGCTTCCGACGAAGATCGTTGGAACGCAGTTCTCAAGCTGCAAACTCTGCCGCGTGATTCCAGCCCGTCTCGTCAGCGTAACCGCTGCCGTCAAACAGGTCGTCCACATGGTTATGTGGGCAAGTTCGGGTTGAGCCGTATTAAGCTGCGTGAAGCCGCCATGCGCGGTGAAGTGCCAGGCTTGAAAAAGGCTAGCTGGTAATTGTCACCAATTGAATCACGGGAGTAAAGACAGATGAGCATGCAAGATCCGATCGCGGATATGCTGACCCGTATCCGTAACGGTCAGGCCGCGAATAAAGCTGCGGTCACCATGCCTTCCTCCAAGCTGAAAGTGGCAATCGCCAACGTGCTGAAGGACGAAGGTTTTATTGAAGATTTTAAAGTTGAAGGCGACACCAAGCCGGAACTGGAAGTGACTCTTAAGTACTTCCAGGGTAAAGCTGTTGTAGAAAGCATTCAGCGTGTCAGCCGCCCAGGTCTGCGCATCTATAAGAAAAAAGATGAGCTGCCAAAAGTTATGGCCGGTCTGGGTATCGCAGTTGTTTCTACCTCTAAAGGTGTTATGACTGATCGTGCAGCGCGCCAGGCTGGTCTTGGCGGCGAAATTATCTGCTACGTAGCCTAATCGGAGGAAAAAATGTCTCGTGTTGCTAAAGCACCGGTCGTTGTTCCTGCCGGCGTTGATGTAAAAATCAACGGTCAGGTTATTACGATCAAAGGTAAAAACGGCGAGCTGACTCGTACTCTCAACGATGCTGTTGAAGTTAAACATGCAGATAATGCTCTGACCTTCGGTCCGCGTGATGGTTACGCAGACGGCTGGGCTCAGGCTGGTACCGCGCGTGCCCTGCTGAACTCAATGGTTATCGGTGTTACCGAAGGCTTCACTAAGAAGCTGCAGCTGGTTGGTGTAGGTTATCGTGCAGCGATCAAAGGGAATGCAGTAGGCCTGTCTCTGGGCTTCTCTCACCCTGTTGAGCATCCGCTGCCGGCCGGTATCACTGCAGAATGTCCAACTCAGACTGAGATCGTGCTGAAAGGCGCTGATAAACAGCTGATTGGCCAGGTTGCAGCAGATCTGCGCGCCTACCGTCGTCCTGAGCCTTATAAAGGCAAGGGTGTTCGTTACGCCGACGAAGTCGTGCGTACCAAAGAGGCTAAGAAGAAGTAAGGTAACACTATGGATAAGAAATCTGCTCGTATCCGTCGTGCGACCCGCGCACGCCGCAAGCTCAAAGAGCTGGGTGCAACTCGCCTGGTGGTACATCGTACCCCGCGTCACATTTACGCACAGGTAATTGCACCGAACGGTTCTGAAGTTCTGGTAGCTGCTTCTACTGTAGAAAAAGCTATCGCGGAACAATTGAAGTACACCGGTAACAAAGACGCTGCTGCAGCTGTAGGTAAAGCTGTTGCTGAACGCGCTCTGGAAAAAGGTATCAGCAATGTATCCTTTGACCGTTCCGGGTTCCAATATCATGGTCGTGTCCAGGCACTGGCAGATGCTGCCCGTGAAGCTGGCCTTCAGTTCTAAGGTAGAGGTGTAAGATGGCTCACATCGAAAAACAAGCTGGCGAACTGCAGGAAAAGCTGATCGCGGTAAACCGCGTATCTAAAACCGTTAAAGGTGGTCGTATTTTCTCCTTCACAGCTCTGACTGTAGTTGGCGATGGTAACGGTCGCGTTGGTTTTGGTTACGGTAAAGCGCGTGAAGTTCCAGCAGCGATCCAGAAAGCGATGGAAAAAGCCCGTCGCAATATGATTAACGTCGCGCTGAACAACGGCACCCTGCAGCACCCAGTTAAAGGTGTTCACACGGGTTCTCGTGTATTCATGCAGCCAGCTTCAGAAGGTACCGGTATCATCGCCGGTGGTGCAATGCGCGCCGTTCTGGAAGTTGCTGGGGTTCATAACGTTCTGGCTAAAGCATACGGTTCCACCAACCCGATCAACGTGGTTCGTGCAACTATTGATGGCCTGGAAAATATGAATTCTCCAGAAATGGTCGCTGCCAAGCGTGGTAAATCCGTTGAAGAAATTCTGGGGTAATTGACCATGGCAAAGACTATTAAAATCACTCAAACCCGCAGTGCAATCGGTCGTCTGCCGAAACACAAGGCAACGCTGCTTGGCCTGGGTCTGCGTCGTATTGGTCATACCGTTGAGCGCGAGGATACTCCTGCTGTTCGCGGTATGGTCAACGCGGTTTACTTCATGGTTAAAGTTGAGGAGTAAGAGATGCGTTTAAATACTCTGTCTCCGGCCGAAGGCTCTAAAAAGGCGGGTAAACGCCTGGGTCGTGGTATCGGTTCTGGCCTCGGCAAAACCGGTGGTCGTGGTCACAAAGGTCAGAACTCTCGTTCTGGCGGTGGCGTACGTCGCGGTTTCGAGGGTGGCCAGATGCCACTGTACCGTCGTCTGCCGAAGTTCGGCTTCACTTCTCGCAAAGCAGCGATCACAGCGGAAGTCCGTCTGTCTGACCTGGCGAAAGTTGAAGGCGGCGTTGTAGACCTGAACACGCTGAAAGCAGCTAACATTATCGGTATCCAGATCGAGTTCGCGAAAGTGATCCTGGCTGGTGAAGTTTCTACTCCGGTAACTGTTCGTGGCCTGCGTGTTACTAAAGGTGCTCGTGCTGCTATCGAAGCTGCTGGCGGTAAAATTGAGGAATAAGTAGCAGATGGCTAAGCAACCGGGATTAGATTTTCAAAGTGCCAAAGGTGGATTTGGTGAGCTGAAACGCAGACTGCTGTTTGTAATCGGCGCGCTGATTGTGTTCCGTATTGGCTCTTTTATTCCGATCCCTGGTATCGATGCCGCTGTACTTGCCAAACTGCTTGAGCAACAGCGAGGCACCATCATTGAAATGTTTAACATGTTCTCTGGTGGTGCTCTCAGCCGTGCTTCTATCTTCGCGCTGGGTATTATGCCGTATATTTCGGCATCCATTATTATCCAGCTGCTGACGGTCGTTCATCCGGCCCTGGCAGAACTGAAGAAAGAAGGGGAGTCTGGACGTCGTAAGATTAGTCAGTACACCCGCTACGGTACTCTGGTGCTGGCAATATTCCAGTCGATCGGTATTGCTACCGGTCTTCCGAATATGCCTGGTATGCAGGGCCTGGTCTTAAACCCAGGCTTTGCATTCTATTTCACCGCTGTTGTTAGTCTGGTCACAGGGACAATGTTCCTGATGTGGCTCGGCGAACAGATTACTGAACGTGGTATCGGTAACGGTATCTCAATCATTATCTTCGCCGGTATTGTTGCGGGTCTCCCGCCAGCCATCGCCCATACTATCGAGCAAGCGCGTCAAGGCGACCTGCACTTCCTCCTGTTGCTGTTGGTTGCAGTATTAGTATTTGCAGTGACGTTCTTTGTTGTCTTCGTTGAACGTGGTCAACGCCGTATTGTGGTGAACTACGCGAAACGTCAGCAGGGTCGTCGTGTCTATGCTGCACAGAGCACACATTTGCCGCTGAAAGTGAATATGGCAGGGGTAATCCCGGCGATCTTCGCTTCCAGTATTATTCTGTTCCCGGCAACCATCGCGTCATGGTTCGGGGGCGGTACTGGTTGGAACTGGCTGACAACAATTTCGCTGTATTTGCAGCCTGGGCAACCACTTTATGTGTTACTCTATGCGTCTGCGATCATCTTCTTCTGTTTCTTCTACACGGCGTTGGTCTTCAACCCGCGTGAAACAGCAGATAACCTGAAGAAGTCCGGTGCATTTGTACCAGGAATTCGTCCGGGAGAGCAAACGGCGAAGTATATCGATAAAGTAATGACTCGCCTGACTTTGGTTGGTGCGCTTTATATTACTTTTATCTGCCTGATCCCGGAGTTCATGCGTGATGCAATGAAAGTACCGTTCTACTTCGGTGGGACCTCACTGCTTATCGTTGTTGTCGTGATTATGGACTTTATGGCTCAAGTGCAAACTCTGATGATGTCCAGTCAGTATGAGTCTGCATTGAAGAAGGCGAACCTGAAAGGCTACGGCCGCTAATTGGTCGCCTGAGAAGTTACGGAGAGTAAAAATGAAAGTTCGTGCTTCCGTCAAGAAATTATGCCGTAACTGCAAAATCGTTAAGCGTGATGGTGTCATCCGTGTGATTTGCAGTGCCGAGCCGAAGCATAAACAGCGCCAAGGCTGATTATTTCGCATATTTTTCTTGCAAAGTTGGGTTGAGCTGGCTAGATTAGCCAGCCAATCTTTTGTATGTCTGTACGTTTCCATTTGAGTATCCTGAAAACGGGCTTTTCAGCATGGTGCGTACATATTAAATAGTAGGAGTGCATAGTGGCCCGTATAGCAGGCATTAACATTCCTGATCAGAAACATGCTGTGATCGCATTAACTTCGATCTACGGCATCGGCAAGACCCGTTCTAAAGCCATCCTGGCTGCAGCGGGTATCGCTGAAGATGTTAAGATCAGTGAGCTGTCTGAAGGACAAATCGACACGCTGCGTGACGAAGTTGCCAAATTTGTCGTTGAAGGTGATCTGCGCCGTGAAATCAGCATGAGCATCAAGCGCCTGATGGATCTTGGTTGCTATCGCGGTTTGCGTCATCGTCGTGGTCTGCCAGTGCGCGGTCAGCGTACTAAGACCAACGCACGTACCCGTAAGGGTCCGCGCAAACCGATCAAGAAATAATCGGGGTGATTGAATAATGGCAAAGGCACCAATTCGTGCACGTAAACGTGTAAGAAAACAAGTCTCTGACGGCGTGGCTCATATCCATGCTTCTTTCAACAACACCATCGTTACTATTACTGATCGTCAGGGTAACGCATTGGGTTGGGCAACAGCCGGTGGTTCCGGTTTCCGTGGTTCTCGCAAATCCACTCCGTTTGCAGCTCAGGTTGCAGCAGAGCGTTGCGCAGAAGCCGTAAAAGAATACGGCATCAAGAATCTGGAAGTTATGGTTAAAGGTCCGGGTCCGGGTCGTGAATCTACTGTTCGCGCTCTGAACGCCGCTGGTTTCCGCATCACTAATATTACTGATGTGACTCCGATCCCTCATAACGGTTGTCGTCCGCCGAAAAAACGTCGCGTATAACGCTCGTTTTTTAGGTTAGTTGGAGATAGAAAATGGCAAGATATTTGGGTCCTAAGCTCAAGCTGAGCCGTCGTGAGGGCACCGACTTATTCCTTAAGTCTGGCGTTCGCGCGATCGATACCAAGTGTAAAATTGAACAAGCTCCTGGCCAGCACGGTGCGCGTAAACCGCGTCTGTCTGACTATGGTGTGCAGTTGCGTGAAAAGCAAAAAGTTCGCCGTATCTACGGTGTGCTGGAGCGTCAGTTCCGTAACTACTATAAAGAAGCAGCACGTCTGAAAGGCAACACAGGTGAAAACCTGCTGGCTCTGCTGGAAGGTCGTCTGGACAACGTTGTATACCGTATGGGCTTCGGCGCTACTCGTGCTGAATCACGCCAGCTGGTTAGCCACAAAGCAATCATGGTAAACGGTCGTGTTGTTAACATCGCTTCTTATCAGGTTAAAGCGAATGACGTTGTTAGCATTCGTGAGAAAGCGAAAAAGCAATCTCGCGTGAAAGCCGCTCTGGAGCTGGCTGAGCAGCGTGAAAAGCCAACCTGGCTGGAAGTTGATGCTGGCAAGATGGAAGGTACGTTCAAGCGTCAGCCAGAACGTTCTGATCTGTCTGCGGACATTAACGAACACCTGATCGTCGAGCTTTACTCCAAGTAAAGCTTAGTACCAAAGAGAGGACACAATGCAGGGTTCTGTGACAGAGTTTCTAAAACCGCGCCTGGTAGATATCGAGCAAGTGAGTTCGACGCACGCCAAGGTGACCCTTGAGCCTTTAGAGCGTGGCTTTGGCCATACTCTGGGTAACGCACTGCGCCGTATTCTGCTCTCATCGATGCCGGGTTGCGCGGTGACCGAGGTTGAGATTGATGGTGTACTTCATGAGTACAGCACCAAAGAAGGCGTTCAGGAAGATATCCTTGAAATCCTGCTCAACCTGAAAGGGCTGGCGGTGAGAGTTCAGGGTAAAGATGAAGTTATTCTTACTCTGAATAAATCTGGCATTGGCCCTGTGACTGCAGCCGACATCACCCACGACGGTGATGTTGAAATCGTCAAGCCGCAGCACGTGATCTGCCACCTGACCGATGAGAACGCAGCTATTAGCATGCGTATCAAAGTTCAGCGCGGTCGTGGTTATGTGCCGGCTTCTGCCCGAATTCATTCGGAAGAAGATGAGCGCCCAATCGGCCGTCTGCTGGTCGACGCATGCTACAGCCCTGTAGAGCGTATTGCCTACAATGTTGAAGCAGCGCGTGTAGAACAGCGTACCGACCTGGACAAGCTGGTCATCGAAATGGAAACCAATGGCACAATCGATCCTGAAGAGGCGATTCGTCGTGCGGCAACCATCCTGGCAGAACAACTGGAAGCTTTCGTTGACTTACGTGATGTACGTCAGCCGGAAGTGAAAGAAGAGAAACCAGAATTCGATCCGATCCTGCTGCGCCCTGTTGACGATCTCGAATTGACTGTCCGCTCTGCTAACTGCCTCAAGGCAGAAGCTATCCACTATATCGGTGATCTGGTACAGCGTACCGAGGTTGAGTTGCTGAAAACGCCGAACCTGGGTAAAAAATCTCTTACTGAGATTAAAGACGTGCTGGCTTCACGTGGTCTGTCTCTGGGCATGCGCTTGGAAAACTGGCCACCAGCAAGCATTGCTGACGAGTAACCGGATCACAGGTTAAGGTTTTACTGAGAAGGATAAGGTCATGCGCCATCGTAAGAGTGGTCGTCAACTGAACCGCAACAGCAGCCATCGCCAGGCTATGTTCCGCAACATGGCAGGTTCACTGGTTCGTCATGAAATCATCAAGACGACCCTGCCTAAAGCGAAAGAGCTGCGTCGTGTAGTTGAGCCGCTGATTACTCTTGCCAAGACTGACAGCGTTGCTAATCGTCGTCTGGCATTCGCCCGTACTCGTGATAACGAGATCGTGGCAAAACTGTTTAACGAGCTGGGCCCGCGTTTCGCGAGCCGTGCCGGTGGTTACACTCGCATTCTGAAGTGTGGCTTCCGCGCAGGCGACAACGCTCCGATGGCTTACATCGAGCTGGTTGATCGTTCTGAGTCGAAAGCAGAAGCTGCTGCAGAGTAATCTGCAGTAACGTAAAAAAACCCGCTCCGGCGGGTTTTTTTATATCCGCACTATCCCCACTTCTCTACAATATCTGTATTAATTTTGTTCATCCCCTGGAGTTTATGATGTGGTTGCTCGACCAGTGGGCAGAACGCCATATTCGCGATGCCCAAACAAAAGGCGAATTCGATAACCTGTCCGGTAGCGGTGAACCGCTAATACTGGAAGATGATTCGCATATACCCCCTGAACTACGGGCTGGATATCGCTTATTGAAAAATGCGGGGTGTCTGCCTCCCGAGCTTGAACAGCGCAAAGAGGCGATTGAGCTTACTGACCTGCTAAAAGGGATACGGAAAGACGATCCCCGTCATGGAGAACTAAGCCGGCGGTTGGCTCTGGTTGAACTCAAGCTACGACAGGCAGGAATTGCGACTGATTTTCTGCATGGCGAGTATAGTGAAAGACTGATGCAGAAAATAAACGAGGAATAGCCATGTATCGTATCGGTGAACTTGCAAAGCTTGCTAACGTGACGCCGGATACCATCCGTTACTATGAAAAACAGCAGATGATTGATCACGAGGTGCGAACCGAAGGTGGGTTCCGCCTCTATACCGACAACGATCTGCAACGGCTGCGGTTTATTCGTTATGCGCGGCAACTGGGATTCACGCTGGATTCGATCCGTGAGTTATTGTCGATCCGTATCGATCCGGCACACCACACCTGCCAGGAATCGAAAAGCATTGTCCAGGCCAGGCTGGATGAAGTTGAAGCGCGTATTCAGGAACTGCAAACCATGCAGCGCTCTTTGCAAAGGTTGAATAATGCGTGCTGTGGTACGGCTCACAGCAGTGTCTATTGTTCTATTCTGGAGGCCCTTGAACAAGGGGCAAGTGGAGAAACCCGGGGTTGTTGATTTTTTATCAGTCCGGGTCTAGACTCCCCTCGACATTAATCATGCTCAGGAGAAATTATGAGTCACTATCAACATACGAAGGGACAAATTAAAGATAATGCCATTGAGGCTTTGCTTCACGACCCGCTTTTTCGACAGCGAGTTGAAAAGAACAAAAAAGGGAAGGGAAGTTATCTGCGTAAAAACAAACATGCAAAACGGGGTAACTGGGAGGCCAGTGGCAAGCAAGCGAATCGCTTATTTACCACTGGCCTTCCTGCTTTTAGCTGTTAAACGCGGTTATTCTGCTCTTTTAACAGATCGCGAATTTCAGTCAGTAATACTTCTTCTTTCGTAGGCGCGGGCGCTGCAGCAGGCTCTTCTTTTTTACGGTTGAGCTTGTTGATAAGCTTGATGGCCATAAAAATGGCAAACGCGACGATCACGAAATCAAATACGTTCTGAATAAACACGCCATAGTGCATCACCACTGCCGGGATATCCCCCTGTGCTTCCCGAAGCGTGAAGGCGAATTGTTTGAAATCAATGCCTCCAATTAATAGCCCTAAAGGTGGCATGATGATATCAGCCACTAAAGATGAAACGATCTTGCCGAACGCTGCACCAATAATGACACCCACTGCCAAATCCACCACATTTCCGCGCATCGCAAATTCGCGAAATTCTTTAACAAAACTCATTATGTTCTCCTTGTGCCAGCTGACGACTATAAGTTTAACAAATGATTAGCTAATTGCCATTGGGGATAAATAAACGTTATGAAAATAAAAGGCACAGGAATCAGAAGGATAATACTCAGGTGCTCTATCGCGAGCACCTGAATCATTACAGGAAGAATGGACTTGGCTGGAATAAACGTTCGACGTCGGTAATAAATTTTTTATCGGTCAGGAACATAATAACGTGATCGCCTTGTTCAATACGCAAATTATCATTGGCAATCATGACATCATTCCCGCGTACTACGGCGCCGATAATTGTGCCGGGTGGCAGCTTAATTTCATCGATGGCGCGTCCTACCACGCGCGATGTGGTTTCATCACCGTGAGCGACAGCTTCAATGGCTTCAGCGACGCCGCGACGCAGTGAGGACACACCAACAATGTCTGCTTTACGAACGTGGCTCAACAGTGCGGAAATCGTTGCCTGCTGCGGTGAAATCGCAATATCAATTACGCTCCCCTGCACCAGGTCAACATAGGCACGACGCTGAATAAGTACCATGACCTTTTTTGCTCCCATGCGCTTGGCGAGCATGGCGGACATAATATTTGCTTCATCGTCGTTGGTGACGGCAATAAACAGATCAACTTGATCGATATGCTCTTCTGCCAGTAATTCCTGATCTGATGCATCGCCATAAAACACGATCGTGTTTTGTAGTTTTTCAGCAAGTTCAGAGGCGCGCTGTTGATCGCGCTCGATCAACTTCACGCTATAGTCTTTTTCCAGACGGCGAGCGAGACCTGCGCCGATATTACCCCCGCCGACCAGCATGATGCGTTTATAGGGCTTTTCGAGGCGCTGAAGTTCACTCATAACGGCACGAATATGTTGAGAGGCAGCAATGAAGAAAACTTCATCTCCTGCTTCGACAATGGTCGAGCCCTGAGGTCGAATCGGTCTGTCGTGACGGAAAATGGCTGCGACGCGGGTATCGATATGCGGCATATGTTCGCGCATCGTAGACAGCGCGTTTCCGATCAACGGACCGCCATAATAGGCCTTAACGACGGCCAGACTCACTTTCCCTTCTGCAAAGTTCACGACCTGCAGTGCACCGGGATATTCGATCAGGCGATAAATATTATCGATAACCAGCTGTTCTGGTGCGATAAGGTGGTCGATTGGTACCGCTTCTGAGTTAAAGAGTTTTTCCGCATCGCGGACATAATCCGGGGAGCGGATACGGGCAATTCGGTTAGGCGTGTTGAAAAGCGAATAGGCCACCTGACAAGCGACCATATTGGTCTCATCCGAGCTGGTCACGGCCACTAACATATCGGCATCGTCAGCACCGGCTTCACGGAGGACACGTGGATGCGAACCGTGCCCCTGCACAACGCGAAGGTCAAATTTATCCTGCAGAACGCGCAGTCGATCGCCGTTGGTATCGACGATCGTAATGTCGTTGTTTTCACCTACAAGGTTTTCCGCCAGCGTCCCGCCGACCTGTCCTGCGCCCAGAATGATAATCTTCATATCTCGTGACCTGTTCTCAACATCACTCTTTGATTAGCTTAGCGTAAAAGAAGCCATCACCCTCTTCAGCGCCGGGCAGGTTCTGCTGGCCCGGGTGCTCCGGTGTCCCCGTATCGCGCAGCGTAGCGCCAGGAGTGCGTTTAAGGAAGGCTGAAATTTGCTGGCTATTCTCTTCCGGAAGAATGGAACAGGTGGCATAGACCAGCGTTCCGCCAGGCTTCAGGTGTGGCCAGATAGCGTCAAGGATCTCGGATTGCAGCTGCGCAAGCTCCTTAATATCACGGTCGCGACGCAGCCACTTTATGTCCGGGTGACGACGAATAACGCCGGTTGCCGAGCAGGGAGCGTCCAGCAAAATGCGGTCGAATTGAGTCTCGCCGCACCATTCTGCGGGCTTACGTCCGTCGCCTTGCTTTACCTGCGCCTTCATACCTAAACGCTTAAGGTTGTCGTAGACACGCGAAAGTCGCTGCTCATCAACATCCACAGCCATTACGCTGGCCTGCGGTGCGACTTCCAGAATATGCGTTGTTTTGCCCCCAGGCGCGGCACACAGGTCGAGGATCTGTTCGCCATTTTTGGGTTCGAGCCATGTCATACAGCCCTGAGCAGATGCATCCTGAACGGTTACCCAGCCTTCATCGAATCCGGGTAAGGCATGCACCGGCACAGGGGAGGCTAAACGCACGGCATCAGGATAAGCATCATGCGCGAATCCACTCATTCCGGCTTCTTCCAGCAAGGCCAGCCATGCATCGCGGGTATGATGATTACGGTTAACGCGTAACCACATCGGCGGACGTTGATTATTTGCGTCAGCAATATCCTGCCACCGCTGCGGATACGCTTTTTTGAGGCGATTCAGAAGCCAGTCAGGATGAAGGAAACGGGTTTCACTTTTTGCAAATTCTGCCAGAAGTTCTTCCTGTTGACGCTGGAACTGACGCAGTACGCCGTTGATCAGCCCTTTGAGCTGGGGACGTTTAATCGCGACAGCACCTTCTACCGTCTCAGCCAACGCAGCATGAGGTGGGATGCGGGTATGAAGAAGCTGATAAAAGCCAACCATAATCAAATAATGGACGGTACGCTGCTTACCGGTCATTGGGCGCGACATCAGCTTATTAATCAGCCATTCAAGCTGAGAAAGGGTGCGCAGGACGCCAAAACAGAGCTCCTGAAGCAGAGCTTTGTCTTTGTCGGACACTTTTTGCTGCAGTGGAGGTAGGACATTACTCAGTGATTGACCCTGCTCGACAACCTGCTCAACGGCCTGTGCCGCCAGACTGCGTAGATTTTGTTTTTTCATAACCGTAAAAATAAAAATGCCCGGAAACACCGGGCCTTAAGAATAAATTTGCTCAGGCAAGGCGAGAGCCAGGGATAAACCATTCGCGACGGGAATTTAACAGATCCTGAGCACTCATTGCCTTTTTACCCGCGGGCTGCAGTGATTCCAGATTCAGGATCCCTTCCGAGGTTGCCACCTGGATACCATTTTTGCTGGCTTCGATAATTGTACCCGGCTCAGCAGACGTATTGCCTTCAATGACGGACGCTTTCCAGACTTTAACGGGTTGCTCATCGATCACCATCCAGCTCATTGGCCACGGATTAAAGGCGCGAATGCAACGCTCAAGCTGTGCGGCGGAGTGGGACCAGTCGACCCGCGCCTCTTCTTTGCTGAGTTTTTCGGCGTAGGTCACCAGGGTCTCATCCTGAACTTCAGGGGTAGCCGTATTATCAGCAAGCTGCTGCAAGGTTTTGATGAGTCCTTGTGGACCCAGATCCGCCAGTTTGTCATACAGCGTGGCACTGGTGTCGTCGGCGGTAATTGGACAGGCCAGTTTATACAGCATGTCGCCGGTGTCTAAACCTACATCCATCTTCATGATGGTGACGCCGGTTTCAGCATCACCCGCCCACAGCGAGCGCTGGATCGGTGCCGCGCCACGCCAGCGTGGAAGCAACGAACCATGTACGTTGACACACCCCAGACGAGGCATATCAAGCACGACTTTTGGCAGAATTAAGCCGTAAGCCACCACCACCATGACATCAGCATTGAGATCGGCAACAAGTTGCTGATTTTCCTGAGGTCGTAAGGATGCGGGCTGGTAAACGGGTAACCCATGTTCTTCTGCCAGCACTTTCACCGGGCTGGGCATGAGCTTTTTACCACGGCCTGCCGGGCGATCCGGTTGGGTAAACACGCCAACAACCTGGTGGCCAGAAGATAACAGCGCGTCAAGATGACGCGCTGCAAAATCAGGGGTACCCGCGAAGATAATACGTAGTGTTTTAGACACGATGATCCTTGTATCCGGGGGGATGTTATGCGCGGGAGCGCAAACGATCCAGTTTCTCTACTTTCTGACGAATACGCTGCTGCTTCAATGGTGAGAGGTAATCGATAAACAGTTTACCGACCAGGTGATCCATCTCATGCTGAATACAAATCGCCAGCAGATCGTCTGCTTCCAGTTCGAACGGGTTGCCTTCACGATCCAGGGCGCGAATTTTCACTTTTTCGGCACGTGGAACTAAAGCACGCTGTTCAGGAATGGACAGACAACCTTCCTCAATACCTGTTTCACCGCTCTTTTCCAACAGCTCAGGGTTGATCAGCACCAGACGGCCATCGCGATTCTCAGAAACGTCGATCACGATAATACGCTTGTGAATGTCCACCTGAGTTGCCGCAAGACCAATGCCTTCTTCGGCGTACATGGTATCGAACATATCATCAACGATACGCTGAATTTCTGCATTCACTTCTTTGACCGGTTCAGCGACGATGCGAAGGCGCTCGTCCGGAATATGTAACACTTGCAAAACTGCCATAAATTTCCAGAGTCGTGTTCAGGAGTTGATAAGAATACTATCTCTATTCTAGACAAATCCCCCATCGATTGACAGCATCCGTGACCAATCGCAATGATTGCAGAGGCTGCTTATGGCAGGGAAAAGGATGACGTCGACGGAGATATGGTTACGGCTAATCCACACAGGCTCTCTGTGTGGTGATCAGATGCTCGCAGCGGCAGCGCGACTACTTATGCAGACAAGGATTGATGATGCCGTTGTCAGAGATGCCGGGCTGTCAACAAAACAGGCTCAACAGTTCTTTGCGCTTGATGAAAATGAACTGCAACGAAATCTGGCGTGGCTTGAACAGCCGGAGAACCATCTGCTGACGGCGGATGATCCTCGTTATCCCCCTTTACTTCGCACGATCCCTGACTACCCCAGCGCATTGTTTATTAAAGGCAATCCTGAAGCCCTTATTACCGTTCAACTGGCGGTTGTGGGTAGCCGCGCGCCATCCTGGTACGGTGAGCGATGGGGGAAAATCCTGTGCGAACAACTTTCACAAAGTGGTTTCACGATCACCAGTGGGCTGGCCTGCGGTATTGACGGCGTCGCTCACCACGCCGCGCTGTCTGTAAAAGGGCGAAGTGTCGCGGTGCTTGGAAACGGGCTGTTTAGCATTTATCCCCGTCGGCATCAGGCTCTGGCTGCACGGCTTATCGAATCAGAGGGGGCTATTGTGTCAGAGTTCCCGCTGTCAGCGCCGCCCTGGCCGGCAAATTTTCCACGTCGTAACCGAATCATCAGCGGTCTGAGTCTGGGCGTGCTGGTGGTGGAGGCCGCTTTAAGAAGCGGCTCACTCGTCACGGCACGGTATGCGCTAGAACAGGGGCGAGAAGTCTTTGCCTTACCTGGCCCGATAGGTAACCCGGGGTGTGAGGGCCCCCACTGGCTCATCAAGCAGGGGGCAACGCCTGTGACGAGCGTCGAGGACATCCTTGAAAATTTGCAATATGGTTTGCACTGGTTAACAGATGAACCCGAAAAGCGACATTTTTCATCAGATCAGGAGAAGGTGGCATTGCCATTTCCCAGCCTCCTGGCTAACGTAGGAGATGAGGTAACACCTGTTGACGTTGTCGCTGAACGTGCCGGCCAACCTGTGCCAGTAACGGTAGCACAGCTACTCGAACTGGAGTTAGCAGGGTGGATCGCAGCTGTACCCGGCGGCTATGTCCGATTGAGGAGGGCAAGCCATGTTCGACGTACTGATGTATTTGTTTGAGACTTACATCCATAACGAAGCAGAAATGCGAGTGGATCAGGACAAATTGACACAGGATCTTACCGATGCGGGGTTTGAACGGGAAGATATTTATAATGCGTTGATGTGGCTGGAAAAACTGGCTGATTATCAGGAAGGCCTTGCCGAACCGATGCAGCTTGCTTCTGACCCATTGTCTGTGCGCATTTATACCGCTGAAGAGTGTGAAAGGCTGGACGCCAGCTGCCGGGGATTCATCTTATTCCTTGAGCAGATTCAGGTGCTAAACCTCGAAACAAGAGAAATGGTGATAGAGCGTGTTATGGCGCTGGATACGGCAGAGTTCGAACTGGATGACCTCAAGTGGGTGATCCTGATGGTTCTGTTTAATATTCCAGGCTGTGAAAATGCCTATCAGCAAATGGAAGAATTACTCTTTGAAGTGAATGAAGGTATGCTGCACTAATTCAATGTGCAGCACCAAGAGTTGTTATGGCCAAATCAGCACTGTTCACGGTGCATAAAAACGAGCCCTGCCCACAGTGCGGGGCTGAACTTGTCATTCGGTCCGGGAAACACGGTCCGTTTCTCGGTTGTTCACACTATCCGGAATGTGATTATGTTCGTCCCCTGAAAAGCCAGGCGGACGGACATATCGTTAAAATTCTGGAGGGGCAGCTTTGCCCGAAGTGTGGAGGCGAACTGGCGTTACGGCAGGGCCGTTTTGGTATGTTCATTGGTTGCAGTCGCTATCCTGAATGTGAACATACGGAACAAATTGATAAGCCAGATGAAACGGCAATCGCCTGCCCCCAGTGCCAGCGCGGACAACTGGTACAGCGTCGTTCTCGTTTTGGTAAAACCTTCCATTCCTGCGATCGTTATCCTGAATGCCAGTTTGTTATCAATTTCAAACCGGTAGCGGGTACCTGCCCTCATTGCGATTATCCGTTACTTATAGAGAAGAAAACGGCGCAAGGTATGAAACGCTTTTGCGCCAGTAAACAATGTGGAAAGCCGGTTTCGGCGGATGAAATCAGTGAATAATAACCTGCCAACAGGATCCATTGCGCACGCAGTGGAGGTCCTGAAAAATGAAGAAGTCATCGCCTATCCAACAGAAGCTGTTTTTGGGGTCGGTTGCGATCCTGACAGCGAGACAGCTGTGAATCGCTTACTTACGCTAAAACAGAGACCTGTCGAAAAAGGATTGATTTTGATCGCTGCTAATTATGAGCAGCTTAAACCCTATATTGATGATTCCATGCTCACGCCAGCACAACGGGATACCATCTTTTCGGCGTGGCCAGGGCCGGTGACCTTTGTTTTCCCGGCGCAGCCAACTACGCCACGCTGGTTAACAGGGCGTTTCGATTCCCTCGCTGTCCGTGTCACCGATCATCCGCTGGTGGTAGAGCTATGTCTGGCGTTTGGTAAACCGCTGGTCTCAACCAGTGCCAACCTTACCGGGCAGCCTCCTTGCCGGAGCACCGAAGAGGTGCTGGCGCAGTTCGGGAATGACTTCCCGGTAGCCGTCGGTGAAACCGGAGGTCGTCTTAATCCGTCGGAAATCCGCGACGCCTTGACCGGCGAACGTTTTCGCCAGGGGTAATATGATGGAAACCTATGCCGTTTTTGGTAATCCGATCGCACACAGCAAGTCTCCGCTGATCCATCAGCAGTTTGCTGAACAACTGCAGATTGATCATCCCTATGGCCGGGTGCTGGCACCTGTTGATGCCTTTGTTACTACCCTGAATGCTTTTTTTGACGCGGGTGGTAAAGGTGCCAATGTGACGGTGCCTTTTAAAGAAGAAGCCTTTGAACGTGCGGATGAATTAACTGAGCGCGCGTCTCTTGCGGGTGCCGTGAATACGCTTAAACGGCTGGAGGATGGACGCCTTCTGGGTGACAACACTGACGGAATCGGCTTACTTAGCGATCTGGAAAGACTCTCATTTATTAAACCCGGGTTCCGGGTTCTGTTGATTGGTGCTGGTGGGGCATCGCGAGGCGTACTGTTACCGCTCCTTTCACTGGATTGTGCAGTGACCATTACCAATCGCACCTTTTCCCGGGCGGAAGCGTTGGCGGCGTTGTTTGCGCATACTGGCAGCGTGAGTGCGGTGGCTCTTGATGATCTTATCCACCATGAATTTGATCTTATCATTAATGCCACCTCCAGCGGCATTGGTGGGGAAGTACCGGCGATCCCGTCCTCTTTGGTAAACAGCCACCTCTATTGCTACGACATGTTTTATCAGAAAGGGAAAACTCCTTTCCTTAGCTGGTGTGAACAACACGGCGCGAAACAGCTGGCTGATGGTCTGGGCATGCTGGTGGGGCAGGCTGCGCATGCAGTCTTGCTCTGGCACGGTGTATTACCTGCTGTCGAACCCGTCATTGAAAAGCTGAAACAGGAACTTATGGCGTGAACCAGGCGATTCACTTTCCCGACAGAGAACAGTGGGATGAGAGTAAGCAAGCGGTCTGTTTCCCGGTGCTCGTGCATGTGATGCAACTGACATGTGCCATTAGCGGTGAAACGCTCAAGCGCCGCTTTGGTGGCTCAAATCCATTAGAGGTGTTTTGCGAAAATCGCTGGGATCTTGAAGAAGAAGCCAGCGATTTGATCCGCGATCAGCAAGAAGACGATCAGGGCTGGGTCTGGCTGTCCTGATCCAGATACTCATCTTTCCATTTCACGTAATTATTCGCTGAATATTTCAGACCTTCTCTTTCCGCTTCTGTTAAGGGGCGGATCTGCTTTACCGGGCTGCCTAAATAGAGATAACCGCTTTCGAGCCGTTTATGTTGAGGAACAAGACTCCCGGCACCAATCATCACATCATCCTCTACGATGACACCATCCAGCAGGATCGATCCCATGCCAACCAGCACCCGGTTTCCGATAGTGCAGCCGTGAAGCATGACTTTATGGCCGACGGTAACATCTTCTCCTATAACAAGTGGATTGCCGTCCGGGTTATATGAGGATTTGTGGGTGACATGCAGCACGCTGCCATCCTGAATATTAGTGCGTGCGCCAATTGCCACATAGTTAACGTCTCCCCTGATCGCAACGAGCGGCCAGATGCTGACATCATCGGCCATTCGGACATCGCCAATGACCACACTGCTGGCATCGATCATCACGCGATCGCCTTTTTGTGGAAACAGATCTTTATACGGACGTAGTACTGCAGACATATCTACCTCGACAGATGAGCGCTATACAGAAGACTTTGATCATATTTTTGGAACGAGGCAAGGCAAAATACGTCAATATTTAAGCAGATCGGGCGGGATTTCAGCGAAAAGCGCGGAAAATCATCAGTCAGAAAAAAAGATCTAAAAAATACTTGTGCTAAAAAATGGGATCCCTATAATGCGCCTCCATCGACACGGCGGATGTGAATCACTTCACAAACAGCC
>NZ_JACASJ010000077.1:0-25831 GCF_013391025.1 Enterobacter sp. SECR19-1250
GGAGCACCTCAAAAACACCATCATACACTAAATCAGTAAGTTGGCAGCATCACCAGTTTTTCTACAAAATAAATTCAACTTTAATAAATATACCAAAAACTCAATACTCAATATTATTTCCGCCAGGTGAATGGGAACGCCATCGCTGCGTTCACTTATCATTCCCGCATGTCTTATATTCATGAAAAGGAAAAATCAAGGATGAAAAAAATCATTCTGGCTACAGCCATCGCGTTGAGCACCACATCAGCTTTTGCAGCCGGAACTGCTGTTATTAAGGTTAAAGGTACATTAACCAACGCAGCATGTACTGCTGAGCTGGGTAACGGCGGTGTTATCGATTACGGCTTTATTCGTCTCGGTGAGTTATCCGAAAACTCACATAATCAACTCGGTCAGAAACAGATACCTGTGACCATAAATTGCTCTGCGCCAACCAAAATAGGTTTCACTATCACCGATAATCGCAGCGACAGCAACGCACAACTTCCTGTTGATATTGGGAAGAATAAGAATATTACAAATAAATATTATACTTATGGCGTTGGTTTCACGAACGACGGGAAAAAGATCGGTAACTACGGCATGTGGATGACCGGTACCACCGCAGACGGTAAAACTGTAGACCCTATTGGGCATAACCACGACTGGTCCGCAACAAGCTGGAAATATTCCGGTATTCCACGCAGCGATACTTTCCAGACCATCGCCTTTGCTGAAACCGGCACCCCATTGGCTATCACCACGGCTAACTTTAACTTCGTGACCAACCTGGTGATTTGGGATACCTCCACCCTGGCCATTACCGACGATACCCCACTGGACGGCCAGAACACCATGACGCTGGTTTATCTGTAATTATTCGCGCTTTATTCAATACCGGGTCAGCGGCAAACGCTGGCCCGGTATTTTTTTGCGTCCACATTCACAACAGAGATCGGCTTACCAGCGCATCGGTCAAAATGACATCGTTGCGTAAGATATTCCACGCCGCCGCAATCTCATCAGGTATCTCCACATGGGCAATAAAATCACGCCCTGCCGGACCGTAACCGTTAACGTCGTCGCGCAGGCGCGGCAGTTCCCCCAGCACCAACGACAAATAACGTTCCACCGGCCATAGCCCTTCACCGGAATCGCTGAACACCAGTCCATCGTCGCCGTTTTGCAGGACGGGCGTAAAGCCCGCGTGGCTGACCCATTCCGGCGATACGGGTTCGTCCCGGCATACGCGGGCGAACGTTGCCATGGTACGGCGCTGCATGGTTGGATCCTGCACCACCAGCACCCTTTCAGGGGCAAACTGATGGTGCTTCATTAATTCGCGGCTAAAGCGGGCGTTCTCCCCGCAGTTCGTTGATTGATCTTCCACCCACACCCGGTCGGCCGGGATCTGCCAGAATTGACGGGCGATATCCGCCAGGATAGCCGCCTCTGCCCGGCCCGTGGTGGGAATGGTGTGATAGCGCGGATGTTTCGCAATTGCGGCATAGAGAAAAGTGGTGGAGTGTCCGATGCCTCCGCTAATGATCATGGGCACCCCCTGCTCCGCCGCCAGACGGCAGGCAGCTTCGATGGTTGGAATGACGGCATTCCCCGCCAGAATCACCATATCCACGGACTTACCCGGTTGCAGGTCATCCTGCACCAGCCACTGCCCAACCGTGTTTACGGCACTGAGCGTGCTGCCGGGCAAACAGGGAAAAATTGTCGGTATCATCATAACCTCCTTACAGCATTTGGATTAGCGTACCGCACTTGTCGCGTCAAAACAGGCGTTGATTCCTAAAGTGCCAGAGATAAGGCCGCTCTTTTTCCTAAAACCTTCAGTTCAACATTTGATTAACATGCGTAAATCATATTCACTTGTATTATGTTTTACGGCAGACGTAGAATCGCCAGCCTGTTAATTCTTCCATTTTATCAAAGGTAAACGACGTTATGCGCCTGCCCGAACGCGACCCTTATGCTCCTCGCGAGTGGCAGCCACACGAGAAACCCGCCCTGCTGGGTTCCCCCTCCACGCCGGAGCACAGCACGCCAAAGCGGATTGCCTATGGTGTTGTCGGTCTGCTGGTTTGCCTGACGGGCGCCCTGGGGAATGCGGTGGTCACCGCCAACCTGCAAAATTTGCAGGGCACCTTCGGCGCCTGGTCAACCGAGATCGCCTGGCTACCGGCGGTCTATGTGATGACCAATATCTCCATTAACCTGCTGCTGGTGAAATTCCGCCAGCAGTACGGTCTGCGCGCCTTCACCGAAGGTTTTCTGGTGCTGTATGTGCTGGTCACTTTTTTCCACCTGTTTGTCAACGATCTTAGCTCGGCGCTGATGGTGCGCGCCGCACACGGGATGGTGGCCGCCGCGCTCAGTTCGCTGGGCATTTATTACCAGATCCAGGCCTGGCCGGCAAAACACCGCCTGAAGGCGTTGACCATTGGCATCACCGGCTCGTCGCTGGCCATTCCGCTGACGCGACTCTTTTCAACCGAGCTGCTGCAGCTTGATGAGTGGCGCGGGCTCTATTTCTTCGAGCTGGGGCTGGCCCTCATCTCGCTGGCGTGCGTGATTGCGCTGAAACTGCCGCCGGGCGATCGGCGTAAGGTCTTTGAGAAAAAAGACTTTATCACCTTCTTTTTACTGGCACCGGGTATGGCGCTGCTGTGCGCGGTGCTGTCGCTGGGCCGTCTGGACTGGTGGTTTGAAGCGCCGTGGATCGGCTGGTCGCTGGCGCTCTCGCTGGTGCTGATTGTTTCCGCCATCGTGTTCGAACATAACCGCAGTAACCCGCTGCTGAACACCCGCTGGCTGTCGAGCGGCAGTATTGTGCGCCTTGGGTTGATTATGCTGCTGATCCGCATCGTGCTGGCCGAGCAAAACACCGGCGTCATCGGCTGGCTGCAGTACGTAGGGTTACAGAACGAGCAGATGACGCACCTGGCGTGGTCCATATTTGCCGGGATCGTCTGCGGGATCGTCACCAGCTGTCTGACCATTAAACCGACCAAACTGGCATGGCCGATTATCACCTCCCTGGTGCTGATGATTGTCGCCTCGCTGCTGGACAGCCAGTCCAACAACCTGACGCGCCCGGATCAGTTGATGCTCAGCCAGTTCCTGCTGGGCTTTGGCAGTGCCTTCTTCCTCGCCCCCGCGATGCTGGCCGCCATTGGCGGCGTCATCGCCGACCCGCGTAATCTGGTGAGCTTCTCGGTAATGTTCGGCATGAGCCAGAACCTCGGCGGCCTGCTGGGCTCGGCTATTCTCGGTACCTTCCAGACCTGGCGCGAAAAGTATCACTCCAGCCTGCTGGCGGACCAGCTCACCACGCTCAATCCGCTGGTCAACGAGCGGATTCAACTTTATACCCAGATGTAAAAAAGCCTGATTGGCGACAGCGCCCCGCTGGGCACGCAGGCGATCACCCAGTTGCAGACAGTGACCGCCCTCGAGGCAAACATTCTGGCTTACAACGACACCTATTTACTGACCGCGAGTATTGCCGCGGCCACGCTGATCTGGATTTTATGGCGCTTGCTGCGCCTGCGCATCACTGCCCGTATGGCGCTTAAGAACGCCACCGGCAACAAATAATTGAAATATTTCTGGAGAGTTTATGAGTCAGCAGGATGCCGCCAAAGAGCAGGCCAACACCCGCAAAAATGTGCGCATTGTTTCCGTTTTCACCGCCGCTGCCATCGGTATTGTCGGCGTGCTGGTGATCCTTTACGCGTGGCAGCTCCCGCCGTTCACCCGCCACGCACAGTTTACCGATAACGCTTACGTGCGCGGCCAGACCACGTTCATCAGCCCGCAGGTAAATGGCTATATCACCGAGGTGAAGGTACAGGATTTCGCGCAGGTTAAAAAAGGCGAGCTGCTGCTGCAGATCGATGACCGTATCTATCGCCAGCGGGTACATCAGGCCGAGGCGCAGCTGGCGATGAAAATTGCCGCCCTGAATAACAATCTCCAGCAGCGTAAAAGCGCTGAAGCCGTCATCGCAAAAAATGACGCTGCGCTGAAAAATGCCCGCGCCCAGAGTCTGAAAACCCAGGCGGATTTAAAGCGGGTGAAAGATCTGACGGCTGACGGCTCGCTCTCCATCCGCGAACGCGACGCGGCGCTGGCCAGCGCGGCCCAGGGCAGCGCCGATATTGAGCAGGCCAAAGCGACGCTTGAGATGTCGCGCCAGGATCTGCAGACGGTGATTGTGAATCGCGGTGCGCTGGAGGCGGATGTGGAAAACGCCAAAGCGGCGCTGGAGCTGGCGCAAATCGACCTGCAAAACACCCGCATTGTGGCGCCGCGTGACGGCCAGCTGGGGCAGATCGCGGTGCGTCTGGGCGCGTATGTGACGGCCGGGACGCATCTCACCACCCTGGTGCCGCCGCAGCACTGGGTGATCGCCAATATTAAAGAGACCCAGCTCGCGGAGCTGCGCGTGGGCCAGCCGGTGAAATTTACCGTCGATGCGCTCAATAACAAAGCCTATCAGGGCCGCGTGGAGAGCATCTCCCCGGCGACCGGCGTCGAATTCAGTGCCATCACGCCGGATAACGCCACCGGGAACTTTGTCAAAATCGCCCAGCGTATTCCGGTGCGTATCGAAGTGCTGGGTAAACCTGAAGAGTCAGCACTGCTACGTCCTGGCATGTCGGTACAGGTGACCATTGATACGCGGGAGGCGAAGCAATGACCCTTCGCCCGCTAGCCAGCCTGCTGGTTGCCGTTCTGCTTGCCGGATGCCAGTCGGTGGATGTAAAACCTGCCCAACCGTCACTGCATATTCCTGCCCAGTGGCGGGCGGCATCCGGCCCTGCCAGCGCGCCTGAACAGCTGTGGTGGCGAAATTTTCACGACAACAACCTCAACCGCTACGTGGATCAGGCGCTGAAAAATAACAGCGACGTGCTGATCGCCCGCGAACGGATCAATGAGTATCAGGCAAGAGTCTATGCCGCTGACGGCAGCCTGTTTCCGTCGCTGGATGCGGGCGTAACCGGCACCCGCGCCCGGACGCAATCGGCCGCCACGGGGTTACCGGTATACAGTACGCTGTACAAAGGCAGCCTCACCGCCAGCTATGATGTGGATATCTGGGGCGTCAACCGCAGCACGGCCAATGCCGCGCAGGCCTCGCTGGAGGCGCAAAAAGCCGCCGCCGCTGCCGCAGATTTAACTGTCGCCTCGTCGGTGGCCTCCGGGTATGTCACCCTGCTCTCGCTTGATGAACAGCTTCGCGTCACCGAATCCACGCTGAAATCACGCGAAGAGGCATTTAATCTTGCTAAACGGCAGTTTGAAACGGGCTACAGTTCGCGCCTGGAGCTGATGCAGTCTGACTCTGAGCTGCGGGCCACCCGGGCGCAGGTGCCGCTGCTGCAGCATCAGATCGCGCAGCAAGAGAATGCCCTGAGTCTGCTGCTGGGCAGTAACCCGGGCGAGGTGGCGCGCAGTGAAAGCTTCAGCACGCTTACCCCGCTCAGGCTGCCTTCACAGCTGCCGTCATCGTTGCTTAACCGACGACCTGACATCGTTCAGGCGGAGCGTCAGCTTATTGCGGCCGATGCCAGCCTTGCTGCCTCGCGCGCCAGCCTGTTGCCGTCGATCAACCTGACGGCGACCGGATCGATTCAGGATCGCACCCTTTCCGGCCTGCTGGACAACCCTCTGCAGCTCTGGAGCGCAGGCGGCAGTATTCTCGCCCCGCTGCTGAACCGCCAGGCGCTGAATGCGCAGGTGGATATCTCCCAGTCGCAGCGTAATCAGGCGCTGTACGCCTATGAGAAAACCGTGCGCAATGCGTTTGCCGAAGTGAACAACAGCCTTGACGCCATTACGCGTTATCAGGAACAACTTAGCGAACTGCTGGCCCAGCAGGAGGTGGCCCAGGAGACGCTGCGCATTGCGCAGAACCGCTATCGCAACGGCTATTCATCTTATCTGGATGTGCTCGACGCACAGCGTACACTTTACTCGGTGCAAACCAACGTGGTGCAGGTGAAAAATAACCTGCTGCTGGCGCAGATTGATTTGTATAAAGCGCTGGGCGGCGGTTGGGTCAATGTCTGAAGGCGCTTAACGGGCCTGGATTTCGTCACACAGGCCGGGTAAGGCGCAGCCGCCACCCGGCGATTCCCCCTCAGGAGACAATTTATGCAACAACAGTGGTCTGCAGTTGATAATTTCATGATTTCGTCGCTTATTCCTGAAGATGAGGTACTGAGCAAGGTACTGGAAAACAACCAACGCGCCGGACTCCCCGAACACGATGTTGCGGCCAATCAGGGGCAGCTGCTGGCACTGTTCGTGCGCATGACGCAGGCGCGGCGCGTTCTGGAGATCGGAACGCTGGGTGCTTACAGTTCAATCTGGATGGCGCGCGCCCTGCCGCCGGACGGAAAGCTGATTACGCTTGAGGCCGATTCCACGCATGCCCGCGTGGCGCGGCAGAATATTCAGCTTTCCGGTCTCAACCAACGCATTGAACTCATCGAAGGCCCGGCACTGACTTCTCTGGAAAATTTCGGCGACGTTCCGCCGTTCGACCTGATCTTTATTGATGCTGATAAGCCAAACAATCCCGGCTACCTCGAATGGGCGTTGCACTACTCCCGCCCCGGCACGGTGATTATCGGCGATAACGTGGTGCGCGATGGCGAAGTGATTAACGGCCAAAGCGACGACGAGCGCGTGCAGGGTGTTCGCCGGTTTATCGAGATGATGGGGGACAATCCACGCTTAACCGCCACCGCGCTGCAAACGGTCGGGGTTAAGGGGTGGGATGGGTTTACGCTGGCAATTGTGAACGGGTGAAAATTGTGCGGCCTGATGCCCTCACCCCGGCCCTCTCCCACCGGGAGAGGGAGAAAACAGGGTGTTAAGCCGAAATCTGCTCCATCGCCTGCAAAATACGTTTATCCGAAATCGGATACGGCGTACCGAGCTGCTGGGCAAAGAAGCTGACGCGTAACTCTTCGATCATCCAGCGGATCGCCTGAACGTCTTCATCGTCACGACGTGCCGGTGGCAGTTTGTTTAACCACTGCTGCCACGCCTGCTGCACGTTTTCAACTTTCAGCATCTGGGCACGGTCACGATGCGGATCGATGGCCATTTTCTCCAGCCGTTTTTCAATCGCCTGCAGGTAACGCAGCGTGTCGCCGAGACGGTTGAAGCCATTGCCGGTGACAAAGCCCCGGTACACCAGGCCCGCCATCTGCGCTTTGACATCCGAAAGCCCCAGCGCCATGGTCATATCCACGCGCCCTTTCAGGCGTTTGTTGATATTGAACACGGTGGTGAGGATCTGCTCGACCTGTTTGGCAATATCGACCACGGTGTCGTTCAGCTCCGCGCGTACCTTTTCATGAAGCTGAGCAAAGCCCTCTTCTGACCAGACCGGACCGCCCGCCTCGTGGATCAGCTTGTCCACGCCGCAGGAGATGCAGTCGTCGATCAGATCCAGCACTTTGCCGTACGGGTTAAAGTACAGCCCCAGCTTGGCTTTGTTCGGCAGCTTCTCGTGCAGATACTTGATCGGCGACGGGATGTTGAGCAGCAGCAGGCGGCGCAGCCCGCGCCACATCATCTGCTGCTGTTCCTGCGGGTTATCAAACAGCTTGATCGCCACGCTGTCGCGCTCATCCACCAGCGCAGGCCAGGCCTTCACTTTGTAGTTGCCGCGTTTTTGCTCGTAGCTTTCGGGGAGCTGACCAAAGCTCCAGATGTGCAGCCCGCTCTGCTCAATCCCATCATCCGCCACCGCGGACAAGGTCTCCTGCACTTTGCCTTTCAGCGCCTCTTTCAGCGCGGTGAGCGAACGGCCTTCCTGCAGCTTCTTGTTTTTATCGTCCACCACGCGGAAGGTGATTTTCAGGTGATCGGGCACCTGATCCCAGTTCCAGTCTTCGCGGTCAATGGTGGTACCGGTCATGCGGCGGAACTCACGCTCCAGCGCATCCAGCAGCGGCATCTCCAGCGGCGTGACGCGGCCTAAAAACGCTTCGGCGTAGTTAGGGGCCGGAACAAAGTTACGCCGCACCGGTTTCGGCAGCGATTTGATCAGCGCAATCACCAGTTCGCGGCGCAGGCCGGGAATTTGCCACTCAAATCCACTCTCATCCACCTGGTTTAGCAGTGGCAGCGGGATATGAACGGTGACACCATCCGCGTCCGTTCCCGGCTCAAACTGATAGGTCAGCCGCAGCTTAAGGTTGCCCTGATGCCAGAAGTTCGGGTAGTCGAGCTTACTGACCGACTCCGCTCCTTCTTTAATCAGCATGCTCTTTTCAAAGTTGAGCAGGTCCGGCGTCTCTTTGCTGGCCTTCTTCCACCAGCTGTCAAAGTGACGGGCGGAAATGACATTGTGGCTGATGCGCTGGTCGTAAAATTCGAACAGCGTCTCGTCATCCACCAGAATGTCGCGACGACGGGATTTGTGCTCCAGCTCTTCCACTTCGGCACGCAGCTTGAGGTTTTCACGGAAGAAGGCGTGACGCGTCTGCCAGTCGCCCTCCACCAGCGCGTGGCGGATAAACAGCTCGCGGCACAGCGCCGGGTCAATCTGGCTGTAGTTGACCTTACGCGCGGCCACCACCGGCAGGCCGTAGACGGTCACTTTTTCGGTTGCCATCACCGCCCCCTGCGCGCGCTCCCAGTGCGGTTCACTGTATGAGCGTTTCAGCAGGTGTTGCGCCACCGGCTCTACCCATTCCGGATCGATACGCGCGGCAATACGCCCCCACAGACGGCTGGTTTCCACCAGTTCAGCAACCATGGTCCACTTGGGTGGTTTCTTGAACAACCCGGAGCCGGGGAAGATGGAGAAACGGGCGTTGCGCGCACCGGTATACTCCTGTTTTTCGGCGTCCTTCATGCCGATATGGGACAGCAGTCCGGTCAGCAATGCGATGTGAATCTCGCGGTACTCCGCCGGTTCACTGTTCACCGGAATACCGAGCTCTTTCACCACCTGGCGCAGTTGGGTGTAAATATCCTGCCACTCGCGCACGCGCAGGTAGTTGAGGAAATCCACGCGGCACTGACGGCGGAACTGGTTAGATGACAGCGCTTTCTGCTGCTCGCCGAGGTAGTTCCACAGGTTCACGAAGGCAAGGAAATCCGACTCTTTGTCGTGGAAGCGACGGTGTTTTTCATCCGACGCCTGCTGTTTGTCCATTGGCCGTTCACGCGGATCCTGAATGGAGAGCGCCGAGGTGATGATCATCGCCTCGCGCACACAGCCGTGTTTTTGCGCTTCCAGCACCATGCGCGCCAGACGCGGGTCCACCGGCAACTGGTTGAGCTGCCGTCCCAGCGGCGTCAGTTTATACGCGGTGGCCTGCTCGTCGGTGGTGATCGCCCCCAGCTCTTCCAGCAGGCGTACGCCATCCTGAATATTGCGTTTGTCCGGCGCTTCGACAAACGGGAAAGCGGCGATATCGCCCAGCCCCAGCGCGGTCATCTGCAGGATGACGGAAGCCAGGTTGGTGCGCAGGATTTCCGGGTCGGTAAACTCCGGGCGGGAGAGGAAATCGTCTTCTGAATAGAGACGAATACAGATCCCCTCCGACACACGTCCACAGCGCCCTTTACGCTGGTTGGCCGACGCCTGTGAAACCGGCTCAATCGGCAGACGCTGTACCTTGGTGCGGTAGCTGTAGCGGCTGATACGCGCCGTACCCGGATCAATCACATACTTGATGCCCGGCACGGTCAGCGAGGTTTCCGCCACGTTGGTTGCCAGCACGATGCGGCGCCCGCTGTGTGGCTGGAACACGCGGTTCTGTTCACTGTTGGAGAGACGTGCGTAAAGCGGCAAAATTTCCGTGTGGCGCAGATCGCGCTTGCTGAGCGCGTCGGCGGTATCGCGGATCTCACGCTCGCCGCTCATAAAGATCAGAATGTCGCCCGCGCTCTCATTGCCCAGTTCGTCAACGGCATCGAAAATAGCCTGCAACTGGTCGCGCTCGGTATCCTCCGCCTCCTCCACGATCGGGCGATAGCGCACTTCTACCGGATAGGTACGACCGGAAACTTCAATAATCGGTGCGTTATTGAAATGTTTTGAGAAACGCTCCGGGTCGATGGTCGCGGAGGTGATGATAATTTTCAGATCCGGGCGACGCGGCAGTAGCTCTTTAAGGTAGCCGAGCAGGAAGTCGATGTTCAGACTGCGCTCGTGCGCCTCATCAATAATGATGGTGTCGTACTGCATCAGCAGACGATCCTGCTGAATTTCCGCCAGCAGGATACCGTCGGTCATCAGCTTGACCATGGTGTTATCGCTCACATGGTCGCTGAAACGCACCTTATAACCGATGCAGCCGCCCGGCTCCGTTTGCAGCTCCTCGGCAATACGGTTCGCCACGGTACGCGCCGCCAGACGACGCGGCTGGGTATGACCAATCAGGCCCTTCACTCCGCGGCCGAGCTCCATACAGATTTTTGGCAGCTGTGTGGTTTTCCCCGAGCCGGTCTCCCCCGCCACGATCACCACCTGGTGGTCGCGCACGGCGTTGAGGATCTCCTGCTTCTTCTGACTGACGGGCAGATTTTCAGGATAGGTGATTGCCGGACGTGCCGCTTCGCGCAGCACAACTTTCCCTGCCGCCTGTTCAATCTCTTTCGCCATCTCCTGGAAAATGGCCTGTTGTGCATCAGGATTTTTAACCTTCTTCACCCCGTGCAAGCGGCGAGCAAAGCGCTGTTTATCGCGCAGCATCAGTGAATCAAGCTGTTGCAGGAGCATCGGGAAGGTCAGTTTTTGTTGTTCTGTCATAGCATTAACGGGCAGTGCACTGCCGGATAAAATCTCTTTGTAATGATTGCTATAGAGTACCACATCAGCGCTTTCCACGCCTTATTCAAAAAATTCGAACATAGGCTTCGATATATTGCGCTATCTCTGTGGCAGGATTGTGAATAAAGTGTCAACAAGCAACGGGGCAACCCCCTTCAATCAAATGCAAAACAGGAATCACCCATGAGCAAAGTATTAGTTTTGAAATCCAGTATTCTGGCAGGGTACTCTCAGTCTGGTCAGCTGTCTGATTACTTCGTTGAACAGTGGCGTGAACACCATTCCGCAGACCAAATCACCGTGCGTGACCTGGCTGCAAACCCAATTCCTGTGCTGGATGGCGAGCTGGTTGGCGCGCTGCGTCCGAGCGATGCACCGCTGAGCCCACGCCAGCAGGAAGCCCTGGCGCTCTCTGATGAGCTGATTGCAGAACTGCAGGCGCACGACGTAATCGTGATCAACGCCCCAATGTACAACTTCAATATCCCAACCCAGCTGAAGAACTACTTCGACCTGGTGGCTCGCGCTGGCGTTACCTTCCGTTACACCGAAAATGGCCCGGAAGGTCTGGTGAAAGGCAAGCGTGCCATCGTGCTGACCAGCCGTGGCGGTATTCATAAAGATACCCCAACCGACCTGGTTGCGCCGTACATGAGCCTGTTCCTGGGCTTCATCGGGATCACCGACGTGAACTTCGTGTTTGCAGAAGGTATCGCTTACGGTCCTGAAGTGGCGACCAAAGCACAGACCGACGCGAAAGCCGCGATCGACAGCCTGGTGGCTGCCTAAGATTTCCCCCTCTCACCGCCCGGTGAGAGGGTTTTTCTTTTCTCCCGCATTTCGTTATCATCCGCTCCCACTCTCCAGCCGGGCGGCCTGATGTCTGCGATTATTGATTCTTTTATTGCCCCACCGTGTCATGACGACATTGAGATCCTCTGGCAGGATGAACATCTGCTGCTGATCAATAAACCTTCCGGTCTGCTTAGCCTCTCGGGCAAGAATCCGCAAAATCTCGATTCGGTGCACTATCGTCTGGTTCAAAACTTTCCTGGCTGCACGCTGGTGCATCGCCTGGATTTTGGCACGTCCGGCCTGATGGTGATTGCACGTAATAAGTCGATCAACGCCGCGCTGTGCCAGCAGTTCAGCCAGCGCAGCGTGGAAAAAGTCTACAGCGCTCTGCTTTGCGGCCACCTGGAAAACGATGAAGGGATAATTGATGCGCCGATTGCCAAAGATCCGGCGCTGTTTCCGCTGATGTCGATCTGTGCCGTTAACGGCAAACCCGCCCGTTCCCGCTATCGGGTGATGGAACGCCTGCATCAAAACGCGGCGATGCCGCTCACGCGGGTAGAACTGACGCCTGAAACGGGGCGAACCCACCAGTTGCGCATTCACTGTCAGCTGCTGGGCCACCCGATTTTAGGCTGCGATTTATATGGGGGACGGGCGTGGCCTGGCAGCGGAACAACGCCGAGGCTGATGCTGCATGCCAGTCAGTTGAATTTTATTCATCCGGTGAGCGCCGAGCCGGTTAACGCCCGTCACACCGCACCGTTCTGAACCGTCTTACCACATCAAATCGTCAGGGATTTTGAAATCGGCATACGGATCGTCTTCATCCAGCTCTTCCTGACTCAGGGCGCTGTTTAACACAATACTGTCGGCATCGCGCTGGGCAATTTTATCCGCCACCACCGCCGGGATAATGGCGTATTCGCAGTCGCCATTAGCGTTAATCACCAGACGTGCGATGGCCAGACGACCGTTAATCAACTGGGTCTGGGTTGCCTTATCCACCTCGATTTTTTTGATCAGATTGCCGTCGGTGAAGTTAAAGGTGATGTTGCCTTTTGCCACCGTGATGCGGTTCATCTCAATCAACTGCTTCACCTGCGCCTTAAACTCTTTGGCGAGCACGGCCTGTTTTTGCTGCTCGCTCAACTGTTTGTCACGCTCAAGCTGCGCTTTTTTGTTCTCTTCTACCGCCTCTCTGGCCTCACGCGCCTGCACGCGGGATTTCTTGGCCGTGCGCTGAACTTTGGCCATTTTCTTGCTGGAGACTAAGCCCGCTTTCAGCATCTGCTCTTGTAAGGTGAGTTTTGTCATGAGTGTGTTTAAACCGGTTGGAAATTTTGGGCAGTATAACTGGAACTGAGCAGTTCATGAAGTTCGCTCATGTTGCTGTGAAATTAAGTCACTTCCCCTGCGCCACCGTGTCAGGCATAAATTATGCATTGATAACTTCCTGGCAACATGAACTTAGGATGCATAACCAAGATGAGTAAAGCTTTTACATTTACCCTTAAGCGCAGTTGCTTCGATGAAAATTATAACCCGTCAGAGAATACGCGTACGACCACCAACTTTGCCAACCTCGCCCGCGGGGAAAAGCGTCAGGAGAACCTGCGTAATACTCTGGTGATGATCAATAACCGCTTTAACGCTCTGGCGCGCTGGGATAACCCCAATGCCGATCGTTACGCGGTCGAGCTTGAGATCGTCTCTGTGGATCTGAATATTGGTGCGGAGAAAACCTTCCCGGCCATTGAAATATTGCAAACCACAATCGTCGATAAAAAAACCAACGAACGCATCGACGGTATTGTCGGCAATAACTTCTCCTCTTACGTACGCGATTACGATTTCAGCGTCCTGCTGCTGGAGCATAATAAAAACCAGCCCCATTTCACCATTCCGGAGAAGTTTGGTGTCTTGCACGGCAATATCTTCCGCCATTTTGTTAATTCGCCGGAATACCGTGAGAATTTCAAAAAAGCACCGGTGATTTGCCTGAGCGTGTCCAGCAAAGACACTTATCGTCGCACGGGTAACCAGCACCCGGTGCTGGGCATTGAGTACACGCCGGATGGCGAGTCATTGACGGAGCAGTACTTCGCGAAAATGGGCCTGAAGGTACGCTATTTCATGCCTGAAAACAGCGTGGCGCCGTTTGCCTTCTTCTTCACCGGCGATTTGCTCAGTGATTACACCAATCTTGAACTGATCGCCACCATCAGCACGATGGAGACGTTCCAGAAGATCTATCGCCCGGAAATTTATAACGCTAACTCGGCAGCAGGACACTGCTATCACCCCGACCTGAATCAGCAGGATCACTCATTAACCAAAATTGTTTACGACCGTGTCGAACGCAGCCAGCTGGCCATTGAGCAGGGTAAATTCACGGAAGAACAATTTATCAAACCTTACAAACACGTACTCGAGCAGTGGTCTGATAACTACGCGCGTTAATTAATCGAATTTAAAAGGGTTATACATATGAAAACATTGCTCCCGACGTCAACCGCTGGCAGCCTGCCTAAGCCAACCTGGCTTGCACAACCTGAAACGCTGTGGTCACCGTGGAAATTAGAGGATCAGGAGTTACTGGCCGGTAAGCAGGATGCGCTGCGTTTATCGCTTGATGAGCAGATCCGCGCGGGGATTGATATCGTCAGCGATGGCGAACAGACGCGCCAGCACTTTGTGACCACCTTTATTGAACACCTCAGCGGCGTGGATTTTGAAAACCGTCAGACCGTGCGCATTCGTAACCGCTACGATGCGAGCGTGCCGACGGTGGTCAGCGCCGTGGCGCGTCAAAAACCGGTGTTCGTGGACGACGCAAAATACTTACGCCAGCTCACGGATAAGCCAATCAAGTGGGCCCTGCCGGGGCCAATGACCATGATCGACACTCTTTACAACGCGCACTATAAAAGCCGCGAAAAGCTGGCCTGGGAGTTCGCTAAAATCCTCAATCAGGAGGCAAGAGAGTTAGAGGCCGCAGGTGTCGATATCATTCAGTTTGATGAGCCGGCATTTAACGTCTTTTTTGATGAGGTCAACGACTGGGGGATTGCGGCGCTGGAGCGTGCCATTGAAGGGCTGAAATGCGAAACTGCGGTGCACATCTGCTACGGATACGGCATCAAGGCCAATACCGACTGGAAAAAGACCCTTGGCTCAGAATGGCGCCAGTATGAAGAGGCGTTTCCTAAGCTTCAGACATCGAATATCGACATCATCTCGCTGGAGTGTCACAACTCCCGCGTGCCGATGGATCTGCTGGAGCTGATCCGCGGCAAAAAAGTGATGGTAGGCGCCATCGACGTGGCAACCAACACTATTGAAACCGCGGAAGAAGTGGCTGACACCCTGCGTAAAGCGCTGCAGTTTGTCGATGCCGACAAGCTTTACCCGTCAACCAACTGCGGTATGGCGCCGCTTTCCCGTCAGGTTGCCAACGGTAAGCTGAAGGCGCTGAGCGCCGGAGCCGCGATTATCCGCAACGAGCTTGGCGCGTAATCACCTGCCCTGCGTTTGCCAGTAGAGCGGCGTACCGAAACACCCGACGTAATGATCAATCACCGCCCTGACGTTAAGGGGCGGATGCCGCGCGTTTGGGTAGATCGCCGCAATATTCAGGGGCTCCGTATGAATGGCGCACTCCAGCCCTGGCAGGAGTGCGACCAGTTCGCCCTGCTGCACGCGGTCCCCAATCAGCCAGTCCGGAAACAGCACAATTCCCATCCCGCCCAGCGCGGCAGCAAGCAGCGATTCCGCATTATTTGACGTCATTAATGGCATCACCGGGTAGTGCACCCACTCCTCCCCAGCACCGCGCAACAGCCAGCGGTTAGGCCCCGACGAACCACGGTAGACCAGGCATTGATGATGCGCCAGATCGTCCGGCCCTTGCGGCGCGCCGTGCTGTCGCAGATAGTCCGGCGAGGCGGCCAGATGGTAGCGCTGCTGACCAAAAATGCGCGCGTGAAAGGTGGAGTCCGTCAGCACGCCGATGCGAAAGATCACGTCGGCGGCATTCTTGTGCGGGTCGATAAAATCATCGGTCAGCGTCAGCTCGATATTCAGCCGCGGATAGCGCGCCGTCAGACCAGGCAGCCCTGGCGCAATGTGCCGCTGGCCGAAAAAGACCGGTGCATTAATGCGGATCGTGCCGGAAGGCTCCGTTGAACGTGCATCCAGCTCCCGACGAGCCTCCTCAAAACTCGTCATCATCTCCCTGGCATAGCGGATAAACAGATGACCACTTTCTGTGGGGATCACCGCCCGGGTATTGCGGTAAAAAAGCTGCTGGCCGAGTGCGTCCTCAAGCTGGTGGATAATGCGCGAAACCTGCGAGGCGGAAAGGCCTTCGCGGCGCGCGACCACGGAAAAATTTTCGGCTTCAAAAACCGCGATAAAAATCTTCAGCGAACGGAGGTTCATGCTCCCGGCATCGTACATTCGTGCATATCCTGCAAAGGTGTTTCCTGCATTATGGCATTTTTCTCATGACCAGACCGACGTAATCTTCTCCGCCTGCAAAACGGAGGAATAACAATGCAGCTTGTTTTGATTTTACTGGTGATTGCCGGGGGGATGGGGCTTTCCGTAGAGGCTGGCCTGCTGGGGCCGCTGGGTGGAAAAGTCGGTGATTTATGGGCCACGTTCAGCATTTTTGGCGTCGGCGCCGCGCTGACGTTTCTGCTGATGCTGTTCTTCAGCCCGCGCAACAGCCCGTCGTTTTTTGCCCAGCCTGGCTGGCAGTTGCTCGGCGGGGTACTTGGCCCGGTTTACGTGGTGATCCTGACCCTCGCCACCCCGGCCATCGGCATCGCCCTGACGATGATTGGCATTCTGGCGGGGCAGGTTTTTAAAAGCCTGCTGATCGACCATTACGGTCTGCTGGGCACACCGCACAGGAAGATCAACGCGAAACGGATCGTCGCGCTGGGTTTTATTATTGCGGCACTGATTCTGGTCGCACAGGGGTAACACGATGACACTGATGATGATTATTCTGGCCGTGTGCGGCGGCGCGACGCTGAGCATTCAGGCGGCGATCAACGGGCAACTCGGCAGCCGCGTGGGCGTATTCAAAAGCGCGTTCCTGACGTTCTCCGTTGGCGCGCTGGTCACCGCCTTGCTGATTTTTTTCTTTGAACCAAAACAGACAGTCACCCTGCTGGACGTGCCGAAATGGCAGCTTCTCGGGGCGATGTTTGGCGTGCCGTACATTGTGATCATGGTCGTGGCGGTGCAGCGCATCGGCACCGCCGTCGCCACGGTCGCGGTGATTTTTGGTCAGCTCACCATGAGTATGCTGATTGATAACTTTGGCTGGCTGGGCAATGCGGCCATTCCGTTTTCGACGAGCCGACTGGCCGCCGTCCTCTGCCTGGGTATTGCGCTGTTTTTCATTTACTCAGGCAGTAAAAACGCCCCTCCCCACGATTAACGTTACGCCTTGCGGGTAAAGAACAGCGTCACCGTGGCGACGGTGACGCCAAATTTCTTCATCTCGGTTTTATTAAACAGGTGTGTGCCATCCTGCAGGTACATCCAGTCGTCGAAGTGCAGCAGCCAGGTGCTGCCGTTGGCCTTCACGTTCATGCTGTACCTCCAGTTGAAGGCATTGCCCGCCGCCTGCCCCGTCGCCACGCCGTCGATATCGCCCGCCGTGCCCTCATAACGATCGGTCGCCACGCGGCGGATATGCCATACCCGCTGCTGTTTTTCACCATCGTCGTAGACAAAATGTTCATTCAGCGTCAGCGTGTCGCCAATCACGTCCCCGGCAATCTCCACGTGGAAGCGGCGGATCTGCTTCCCGCTGCGATCCTGCACCATCCCCCACGCTTCCGTTTTGCCCTGGAAATAGTGGAATATATCAAGCCGCGGCTGCTGCTGGCGGTACTCCGTCACGTCCGTGCTGCAGCCTGCCAGCAACATCGTCACACCCAGCGCCATGATCAAAAAACGTTTCATTGTTGTCCTCCGATTAACTGCTGACGCAGCTCAGGGTATTGCGTGCGGGGATCAAGCCAGATCCCCAGAAAACGTGTGCTGAACGCTTGCGACTGAGGCGGCCCCAGGGGTCTGAAAGTGCCCGATGCGGCAGGCGCGCGGTACCAGAACTGTCCTTGCTTATCGTTAAGCACGAACGCCAGCTGCGCCCCCGGCCCGACATCCGGCCACAGCGAGGCAAGCATTCGCAGCCAGGCTTCGCTCTGCGGTTCCTGCTGCAAAACCCCCTGTGCTCGCCACTGGTCGCGGGTTGCCTCGATCAGGTCTTCACTGTCGATGTCACGCGCGTAGGTGATAATGAGCGCCTGATCCTGCATCTTGCCGGTGTAGCGCCCTTCAGGGGTGCGCAACTGGGAGGTATAAACGGTGAAAGGCCCCCAGGTCAGCGTGGCATCCCCCACCTTGCGCCAGCCAAGCCAGTCGGTTGCCTGGGCGAAAGGCGTAAGGGTGATGAGCCAGAGGAACAGGAGTGCGGCTCTCATTGTTGCCTCCCTGTCAGCAAGTGGTAAAACAGCATCAGCACCAGCCAGCCCGGCACCATCCAGCTGACGACGATAAAGGTTGGCTCCAGAAAGGCGATGGCACCGAGCCGCTCACCGATAAGATACGCCACCGGACCGCCCACGGAAGCCAGCAGCATCAGCATCCAGCCGGGTAACGTTGTGGTGCGGGTGAGCTGCGTCCAGACGGTGGCAAACATCAGCCACAGCGCCACCATCCACACGGGCATCAGCGATTCACCGGTGAAGGCGATCAGCCCCGTCAGCGCCCAGAGTGCATCCAGCAGAGTGCCCGCGAGTGCCAGCAGAATGGCATAAACGCGGTGTGCAGGCGGCAACATCAGGCAGGCGAAGATCGCCAGCACGCACCAGATAATCAGGCCACGCTCGCGAAACAGCACCACCAGCGTCCAGTAGAGATCGAACGCGATAGCCAGGGCGAAAACCTGCACGTAACGTTTCATACGCGCTCGGCGGTCAGTTGCACCACGCTGATGGTGCGGGCGTTAAACCCGGCTTCGCAGTAGCCAAAGTAATAGAGCCACATCCGACGAAACCGCTCATCAAATCCCAGTTTTTCAATCTCCTGCCAGGCATGGAGAAAACGCTGACGCCAGTGCGCCAGCGTGCGCGCGTAGTCCGGCCCCATATCAAACAGGTTGCGCACCACAAAATCGGTGTGGCGCGTCATCAGCGCATTCATCGCCGTTATGCTCGGCAAAAAGCCGCCGGGGAAGATATACCGCTGAATAAAATCCACGCTTTTGCTGTAGTCGCGATACCGCTGATCCTGAATGGTGATGGCCTGAATCGCCATGCGCCCACCCGGACGCAGACGCGCCTGACAGGTGCGGAAGAACGTTGGCAGATAGCGTTGCCCGACGGCTTCAATCATCTCAATCGACACCAGCTTGTCGTACTCGCCGGTTAAATCGCGATAGTCGCAGAGCAACACCTCAACGCGGTCCTGCAGACCGGCCCGGGCAATCCGCTCTGTCGCCCAGCGATACTGCTCCTGCGACAGCGTGGTAGTGGTCACCCGGCAGCCGTAGTGACGGGCCGCGTATTCCGCCATCGCCCCCCAGCCGGTACCAATCTCCAGCAGATGATCGCTGGGGTTCAGCGCCAGCTGTTCGCACAGACGCGCCATTTTCGCCCGCTGCGCGTCGCCAAGATCCTGCTCCTCCCCGCTAAACAGCGCGCTGGAATAGAGCAACTCCTTGTCCAGAAAATGGGCATAAAACGCGTTACCCAGATCGTAATGTGCCGCAATGTTTTCCCGCGCCTGCGCCCGGGAGTTGCGCCGCGTCCAGTGGCGAAGCCGCTCCAGCGGTCTGCCAAGCAGGCGGAACCCGTTTTCGAGCCGCCCCAGTACCTGGCTGTTTAGCGCAAGCAGTTGCAGAAGCGGCGTGAGCTGCGTGGTTTCCCATTCGCCATCCATCCAGGCTTCCGCCGCGGCCAGGCTGCCTCCGGTCAGGACGCGCCAGTAGACGCCCGGGCTGAGTATCTCAACGTCGGCATGCAGCGCGGCAGACAGCTCACCGAAATGAAAGGTCTGCGCCCCTTCACGCAGCGTGAGCGAGCCGCCACGAAGGCCGCTCAGCACGCGAAAGAGCAGCCAGCGCGCGACGCGAACGTTGCGCGGGATATCGGGTTCAAGCGCAAAGACAGGATCGGTCATGAGCGTTCACTCCTGCTGAAAGGATGGTTATACAGAGGCACGCGCTTAAGCCACAGCCGCAGCGCCTGCCAGTAAATCGCGAAAACGGTTTTGAGCGTCATCAGCGGAATACGCAGCAGCAGTCCACGCAGTGCCGGGCGGGTCAGCGGCGCGCGGCGAAGCGCCAGCGTGGCATCAAATACCTTTGACGCCTGATGATTTTCAATGTGCATATGCAGCGTGTTATCCGGGTTGTTGAAGCGCCAGTGGTAAATCATGTCCATGGGGTTAAACGGAGAAACGTGAAAGGCTTTCTCCGTGGGCTGGGCGTGCTGACCATTGACGGCGTAATAATGTCGTTCGTTCCAGGGCGTATTGCGCACTTCGGCCAGCACCCAGCGCAGCGTCTCTGCCGTGTCATAGCAGTAGTAAAAATTGACGGGATTAAAATGAAAGCCGAAGTAGCGCAGTTGCGTCAGGAGCATCACCCGCCCCTCAGGACGTTCGCCGGTCAGGCTTTCCAGCCGATTCAGCACGTTCTCTTTAAGCGGCGAACCCAGCGGATAATCCGCATCATGGAACGATGCGGCGGCAAACCGGTTGCGCCGCACGCCAACGGTGGGCAACTTATCCAGCTCGTCGAGATCGAGCCAGGCCATAAAGACGCCGTAGCTGAACTCATGCGTTTTCGGCTGGAGACGGCGGTGGCGTAATACGCCGTGATAGAGGCAACTGTTCATCGGTTTCCCTCCCCGGCTGTTATCGCATTGACGACGTCCAGCGCGCTGCGCACGCCATCTTCATGAAAACCGTTGTACCAGTACGCGCCGCAGAACCAGCTCCGCTGGTGACCGTTGATTTCGCTTCGGCGCGCCTGTGCCCGCCAGCTTTGCGGGTTAAACAGTGGATGTTCATACACAAAGCGCCGCAGCACGAAGCGTTCGTCCACTGGCGTTTCCGGGTTTAAGGTGACGCAGAACAGCGGGCTACCGGCGGGCAGCCCCTGCAAGATCTTCATGTTGTACGTTACGCAGGCGCTGGCTTGATCCTGGTCGCTCAGGCGGTAGTTCCAGCTGGCCCAGGCGCGCTGACGCACCGGCAGCCAGCGCGGATCGCTGTGCAGCACCACCTCGTTACGCTGCCAGCCAATATCGCCCAGCACCTCCTGCTCAGCGGCGGAAGGTGCGTCGAGGATGGCCAGCGCCTGGGCTGAGTGACAGGCAAAAATCACCTGATCAAAACGGTGGCTCGATTCTTCAAGATGGAGGGTGACCCCCTGTGCATCACGGCTTACCCGCTGCACCGGCGCGTTGAGGTGCAGCGTGAGCCGGTCACCCAGCTGTGCCAGAATAGCGCGGATATACTCCCGCGAGCCGCCGGGCACCACGTACCACTGCGGGCGCTGAGTGATATCCAGCAGACCGTGATTCTCAAAGAAGCGTAAAAAGAGCGGCAGCGGAAAACGTTTCATCTCCTGTAGCGACGACGACCAGATGGCCGCCCCCATCGGGAGAATGTAATGACGTGCAAAGAACGGCGTAAAGCGATGCTGTTCCAGGAACGTTTGCAGCGTCGCGCCGGGCTCCACGACCTCTTTCAGCGCCTGCTTCGCCAGGCGATTAAAACGGACAATCTCCCCAAGCAGACGCCAGAACGCCGGGTTCACCAGGTTACGACGTTGTGCAAAGAGCGTCGTCAGGGTGTGGCCGTTGTACTCCAGCCCACTCTGCGGATTGTGTACCGAGAAGCTCATCTGCGTTTTTTGCCCGCTGATGCCCAGCTCGCTCAGCAGCCCCATAAAGCGCGGATAGGTGCGGTCGTTGTAGACGATAAAACCGGTGTCGATGGCGTAGGTACCCTGTGGCGTCGGCACGTCAACCGTGGCGGTATGGCCGCCGGGGGTGGCACCGGCTTCAAACAGGGTGACCTCATGATGCCCGGCAAGGCGCCAGGCGCAGGTCAACCCGGCGATGCCGCTGCCGATTATGGCGATCTTCATGAGCGCACCATCCTGCGCAGCAGTGCGCGCTGTAAGTACGCTGGCAGCCCGGAAAGCAGCCGCAGCGTCAGACCAAATCCCGCCGGAAACGCGATGTGGTTTTTCCCTTTTTCCAGGCCACGGCGAATGGCTTTTACCGCCTCTTCAACGCTCACCCTGCCCGGCATGGCGAAATCATTTTTGCGGGTCAACGGGGTGTCGACAAAACCGGGCGATACCACGGTGACCGCAATCCCTTTTGGCTCCCAGTCGAGACGCAGGCTCTGCGCAAACCAGGTGAGCGCGGCTTTGGATGCGCCGTACGCTTCAGCGCGTGGAAACGTCAGCCAGTGGGCCATAGAGCTCACCAGCACCACGCGGTTACCGGCCACAAGCTGTGGCTGCAGCGCGGCAAGGCAATTGACAGGCCCCTGAAAGTTAGTGGTCATCACCCGCTCTACCAGCGCGGCGTCCACCACGCCGTGTTCCAGATATTCGCAGGTTCCGGCACAGAGGATCGTCAGGTCGGCCGCGCAGCCCGTCAGCGCCTGGCGACAGGCGTCCCTGTCTGTCATATCGAACAGGCGTACCGTAATGTTTGAACTGTGCTGATGCAGGGCTTCCAGACGCGCCGGATCCCGCCCGCAGGCGATGACATGGTGACCGTCACGGGCAAAAGATTGCGCCAGCCCCGCCCCAATGCCTGAACTGGCGCCGGTGATCAAGACCGTCATCATGATTTCACCCTCCGCTTCACGCCGCGAACCGCCCAGCCAAGCAAAGGCAGATGTTCGTAGATCATCTCTCCGGCATCGTAGTAGTCCCGCTGGCGAATAATCCGATCCTTTTCCACGTCCACCACGGAGCAGCCAGGCAGTTCCAGAGGATCGCCACCGGCAATGCGCGGGTGCGACCAGTGCATGACCCAGGTGACAACAAAGCGATGCTCGCCAATCAAAGGGGAATCAAGCGTGAAACGGCAGTGTTCGACATTCGCCAGCAGATGGGTGAAATAGCGCTGCAGGGCGAACAGGCCGTTATGTTCACCAAACGGATCGATAAGCGTGGCATCGGGATGGTAAAGCCCCGCCAGCGCCGAGGGCGGCTGGGAATCCAGCGCGGTGTAGTAATCAACAAACCGACTGATGACGTCAGGCAAAAGGTTCATGGGTCACATCCTGGCGGTAAACAACGTAGCGTAAGCGCATAATTAAAACTTACACAATTCGAGTTATTTGTCCAAGTTTGTGCAGAAATATATTTTTATTATTTTAATTATCAGTGAGTTGAGTAAGTCACCTTCGTGCCAGAAGTTGAGGCGCAATAAGGTCTTACCGCCATCGGGCTTTTTTTCAGGTTAACCCTAAGGTAAATTCCCCCGTTCTCTTCCAGGCTTATTCTTTTTATTCATAAGGATGACATGCCATGAGACGTTTCTTTCTCTCCCTTTTCTCCAGCCCGGAATCGTTACTTCAGGTGATGAGTCAGCAGGAAATCATTGAAGCCGTTGAGGATGGCGACCGGATTATCATCGACCAGGATGGTAATGCCTCGGTGAACTATAAAAGCAACGAGGTACGCCAGGATTTTCTGCGCCACGTCAATGCGTTAAAGAGGGCGTAATATGGGAACGGCGATATTTATGGTGCTGATGGTCTGCGGGTACTGGTACACCAGCCGCGACCTCTCTACCCGCTTCAAAATCAAGCGATCCTTCGGCTGGGATGTCTATTTTCTGGTTGCCCTTTACGGCTCGATCTTCGTTCTGCAAGGTGTGATCGCCACCGGGCTGCTCTGGCTGCTGCTGCTCGCCCTCTCCGCGGCTGACAACACCTTCCACTTTACGTCAGAGCGTTATGCCGACTGGCAGATGGACTTTATGAACTGGAGTTTCCTGGGTATCCAGGCACCCGTGGTGGTGATGCTGGCCTTCGCCATCCTGTTTTGTCTTTATCGCTCAAACTGGGCGGGCAGCGCCCGACTGGACGGTGAAGGCAGGAAAAAGCTCTATAAGCGCCTGGCGCAGGCGAGCGGGATTGAACAACTGCTTTATCAGTGCATGGAGCAAGGCGAGCTGGCGCAGGTGACGCTACGGTCGGGGCGTATCTATGTCGGCATGATCTGATCCATACGGCGACGCTGGAATATGAGAAAACGGCCAATATCGTGCTTATTCCCATGCTAAGTGGCTATCGCGATCGCCAGACGATGAATTTTCGCATCGAAAATAACTACAGCAAATGGTATGACGGGCATGACATCACCCTCGACTCTGAGCCCAGAAGTGCGATGGATTTCAGAAAGGTGATTATGCTCAACCAGATTGAGAGCCTTGCGCTGTTCGACCCGGCAAGCGCCAGCGTGCTCGACATGGCTCAGCAGGAAAAAGCCGCGCAATGAGCTTCTCATCCGTTCAGTAAGGCGTGTAAACTACCTTTAGTAGTTAACTGATTTGAGGAAAAGATGGTTGTTAAGCGCTTAAGAAAAGAAGAACGCCGCGCACAGCTGCTGGAAGTCGCGCGCGGAATTGTGCGCCAGCAAGGCACTGAGGCCCTTACGCTGGGTTTCCTGGCCGAGCGCGCCAACGTCACCAAACCCATTCCTTACGATCATTTTGGCGATCGTGAAGGGCTGCTGATGGCACTCTACCAGGACTTCAGCGACAGGCAGCTTAAGAAATTTCGCGAGACGTTGAACAGAGACAATAAAACGCTGGCACAGACGATCCGTTTTTTCAGCGCCGCGTATATCGACTGCGCGATCTCTGCGGGCCCCGAAACGGGCCCCATAGCGGCGGCTCTGTCCGGCTCGCGGGCGCTGCAGATTTTCCGCGAGGCCTGCGTGGCCGACTGCGCAGACTGCCTGCGGATGGCGCTTGCCCCTTTTATTGTGCTGCAAGGGGTAACAGGTGAAGCGGCCCTGACGGCCATTATTGGGGCCGCGGATGCGCTCAGTACGGCTGCCGGAAATGGGATCCTCGCGCGTAACGTTGCGGAAGAGATGCTCAGCGGCGCGATGACCGGCGTCCTCAATACCTATCTGGACAGCACAAAATGAGTGCCCTGCCAGATTGACAGTTAAGTTACCAATAGTAACATAGAGACATCTTCACTCACCCTGTTGAGGTCTCTATGTCTGCATCAAACGTCATCAATACTGCCCTGATCGTGACGGCTCACCCGGTCGAAAATTCGTTATCCCAATCCCTCGCGCAGCGAATTGCCGGGAAGTTACAGGAACAGGGTACGCAGGTTGAAATAGCCGATCTGCATGCCGAAGGTTTTTCCCCGACCATGATTCGTCCCGACCTTGACCTCTACCACGGCGATGCCCGCGCGCTGCCGGACGAGGTGCTGCGCGAGCAGTAGCGTGTCGAGCGCGCGGATATGCTGGTATTTGTCTTCCCGATTTACTGGTGGTCCGTTCCCGCCCTTCTGAAAGGCTGGTTTGATCGGGTGCTGACCGTGAACTGGGCCTATAAAGTGGCTGAAGATGGTCGCATCGTGGGTAATTTACGTGATGTGCCCGTGCGCCTGGTCGCAACGGCGGGCAGCGATCTGGCCGGGTTCGATAAGCACGGTTATTCCGGTGCCATTCAGACCCAGATTGTTGAAGGGGTGTTTGGCTTCTGTGGCCTTAAAAACGTGACGCTCGATATCCTCTATCAGGCCGATTCAGCCACTCCTCAGCAGGTGGACGAATTCCTGCAAAGCCTCACTAAGATCTGAATCGTACGGCGCAGCCATTCCCGAGGTTTGGCTGCGCACGCAAAGCCGTAATTAGCGCGGTATCAGCGCTTCAAGTCCCCTTCGCAACTGGCTGACCACCTCTTTGGTATCCATACCCATTTGCGCATGTATGATGGCACCGTCTATCAGCATTAAAATCTGCGTGTTAATAGCCTCATCGGCAATACCGGTGAGGGAGGCAATTTTTTCCCGGGTTTCAGATTTATGGTTGCGGCAAATGGCTTTTATTTCACTTTCATTGTCTTCTGATTTTGCTTCTGCGCTGGGGCTTTGTTGAATAAATCAGATTTCGGGTAAGTCTCCCCCGTAGCGGGTTGT
>NZ_JACASJ010000078.1:0-25716 GCF_013391025.1 Enterobacter sp. SECR19-1250
CACAACCCGCTACGGGGGAGACTTACCCGAAATCTGATTTATTCAACAAAGCCGCAATATGGCTCAGGATCCGTTTTTCATCGCTGCGCGGTTGCACCACGGTTTCTTCTTGCTGGGCAAGGTGCCACTCGCCGTCAATATGTTTAAGCGTAAGTTGCTGTCTGGCGCTCACGCCTTTTTCATTACACCAGAATGCAATATCGTAGAGATAGCTGCCCGCTTGGTCGCGCAGACTCGCCAGGCCGAATAGCGAGCGATACTCCGCCATTAAAAGTGAAAACAGCTTGTCGTTATTACTGCCGGGATTGATTATCAATAGCGTGCAATTTTGAAATTTTGCCCATTTATTGATTTTTTCCAGCCACTGCAGCAGTTTCTCCGTCGGGATATTTTGCAGGGCGTTATGTGAACATTTAAGAATCAATAAAAAGCGGTCTGGATTGATGGAACACTGAATGTCGCGGGACAAATAGTATAGACTATCTGCTTCCGACGGCATGGAAAACAAGCGTACCGTCTGTGGACCGCGGTCTCGCTCAAGCGTAATAATTTGCTTCGGGTCTTCGCCCATACTAATGACAGCGACCCGGGAGTCCTTACCCTGCGCGGCAATTGTCTGGTTTACCAGACTGATAGCATCTTCATTACGATCCGAATTAACCCACCAGACTCCTCCGACTGGCATGTGGCGCAATTCGTCCCATAATGACTGGATGCCAATAGAAAATATGGAGTCCACGGTGTCCCTCTTTTCGTCTAATTTATCTGTATATCAGTTTACTAGCGAAAGCGTAGAAATAAACCTAACATTGAAATTAAAGAGCATCAGATTTAGCATGTAAATGAAATTTCACAGGGCAGGAAGCCTCGCGACTTCAGAGAGTAAAACGATACTCAAAGGGATGGAAAAAAATGGATAATAACGAACCCGGAACCCCAGTCGATTCGACCCTGGGTTACACATTCCAAAACGATTTTCTGGCGCTGACGCAGGCCTTTTCTTTACCTGAAATAGATTACACCGATATTTCCCAGCGGGAACAGTTGGCTGCGGCTATTAAACGTTGGCCGTTATTAGCTGAATTTACCCAACAACAATAAGGGAGCCATTGATGGCCATACTCGGATTACAGGGCGTCCGTGGTGGAGTGGGTACAACATCCGTTACCGCGGCGCTGGCGTGGTCATTACAGCTTTTAGGTGAATCGGTGCTGGTGATTGATGCCTGCGCCGACAATTTGCTGCGTATGTCATTTAACGTCGACTTTACCCGTACAGAGGGTTGGGCCCGCGCGTTGCTTGATGATAAAGACTGGCGTGATGCGGGTCTGCGTTACACCTCCCAGCTCGATCTCCTGCCGTTTGGTCAACTGACCACGACAGAGCGTGAGAATGAAGCCGCCTATCAGCGTTTATTTTCGCAATTCACACTCGCGCTGCAGAGCCTCAAAGAAAAAGGCCATTATCAGTGGATCCTGCTGGATCTGCCGCACGGTGCCGGCACGCTGACCCGACAGCTGATTGCCCAGTGCGACCACGTGCTCTCCATTGTGAACGTCGATGCTAATTGCCATATCCGTCTACATCAGCAGGGGTTGCCACAGAATAGCCATATCCTGATTAACGATTTACGCATTGGCAGCCAGATCCAGGACGATCTGTATCAGGTCTGGCTGCAAAGCCAGCGTCGTCTGCTGCCGATTGTGATCCATCGTGATGAGGGGATGGCGGAATGCCTCGCCTCCAAACAGCCACTTGGCGAGTATCGTAGCGATTCGCTGGCGGCAGAAGAGATCCTGACGCTGGCGAACTGGTGTCTGCTGCACTTCGCCCAAGAGGCGGATCCTGCCAGGGGTACGGTATGAGTCGACTCGCCAGCTGGTTACTCATCCCGCCGGTCAGTTCGCGTTTAAGCGACCATTACCGGCATTATCGCCGGCATGGCGCCTCGGCATTTAGCGCCGCGTTCGGCTGTTTCTGGATGATTCTGGCCTGGATGTTCATCCCCCTCGAGCACCCCCGCTGGCAGCGCATTCGTGCGCGACACAGTGAATTGTATCCGCACATTAATCCTGACCGTCCACGGCCGTTAGATCCGGCGCGGTACATCATTCAGGCCATCTGGCTGGTGGTTACGTCGCCGCGGCAGGAGAAAAAGACGCCGCACTGGCGCAGCTTCAGCCGGGTCCAGCTTTTACGCGAACGCTATCATCAGTGGCTGGACAGGCTGCCTGACCGCGTGGGCGATAAGACCAGCCATCTGGATAACCATAAAGAACTCGGGCATCTGCACCCGGGTTTACGGCGTTTTATTCTGGGCGTGATTGTTGTCTTCTCGCTCATTCTGGCGCTGGTCTGTATCACGCAACCCTTTAACCCGCTGGCGCAGTTCACTTTCCTGATCCTGCTGTGGGGCGTGGCGCTGCTGGTGCGGCGTATACCGGGGCGCTTCTCCGCCCTGATGCTGATAGTGTTATCACTGACCGTCTCCTGCCGCTATATCTGGTGGCGTTATACCTCAACGCTGAACTGGGATGATCCGGTTAGTCTGGTATGCGGTCTGGTGCTGCTGTTTGCTGAAACGTACGCCTGGATCGTGCTGGTGTTGGGCTATTTCCAGGTGATCTGGCCGCTCAACCGCCAGCCGGTTCCGCTGCCAAAAGATACGTCGCAGTGGCCGACTGTCGATCTCTTTGTGCCGACCTATAACGAAGATCTGAGCGTGGTGAAAAATACCATTTACGCCGCGCTGGGTATCGACTGGCCCAAAGATAAGCTCAAAATCTGGATCCTGGATGACGGCGGTCGGGCCGCGTTCCGTGAGTTCGCGCAAGAGGTGGGCGTTGAGTATATCGCCCGCACCTCTCACGAACATGCCAAAGCCGGGAACATCAACAACGCGCTGAAGTATGCGACAGGGGAGTTTGTCTCCATCTTTGACTGCGACCACGTGCCGACGCGCTCGTTCCTGCAGATGACGATGGGCTGGTTCCTGAAAGAGAAAGCGCTGGCGATGATGCAGACGCCGCACCATTTCTTCTCGCCGGATCCGTTTGAACGTAACCTCGGCCGTTTCCGTAAGACCCCGAACGAAGGCACGCTGTTCTATGGCCTGGTGCAGGACGGCAACGACATGTGGGATGCGACCTTCTTCTGCGGTTCCTGTGCGGTTATCCGCCGTAAACCGCTGGATGAAATTGGCGGCATCGCGGTTGAAACGGTTACCGAAGATGCCCATACCTCGCTACGCCTGCACCGTCGCGGCTATACCTCGGCCTATATGCGTATCCCTCAGGCGGCCGGTCTGGCGACGGAATCCCTGTCGGCGCATATCGGCCAGCGTATTCGCTGGGCGCGCGGGATGGTACAGATTTTCCGTCTTGATAACCCGCTGTTGGGTAAAGGCCTCAAGCTGGCGCAACGTCTGTGCTACGTCAACGCCATGTTCCACTTCTTATCCGGTATTCCGCGGCTGATCTTCCTGACCGCGCCGCTGGCGTTCCTGCTTCTTCACGCCTATATCATCTACGCGCCCGCGCTGATGATTGCGCTGTTTGTTCTGCCGCACATGATCCACGCGAGCCTGACCAACTCGAAGATTCAGGGCAAGTATCGCCACTCATTCTGGAGTGAAATCTACGAAACGGTGCTGGCCTGGTACATCGCGCCGCCAACGATGGTGGCGCTGATTAACCCGCATAAAGGCAAGTTTAACGTCACCGCGAAGGGTGGCCTGGTGGAAGAGGAGTATGTCGACTGGGTGATCTCCCGTCCGTACATCTTCCTGGTGCTGCTGAACATTGTGGGGGTAATTGCCGGTATCTGGCGCTACTTCTACGGTCCGGAAAACGAAATCCTGACGGTGTTCGTCAGTATGGCATGGGTATTTTACAACCTGATTATCCTTGGCGGCGCAGTGGCGGTGTCAGTGGAAAGCAAGCAGGTACGTCGCGCGCATCGTGTTGAAATCAGCATGCCTGCGGCGATAGCCCGTGAAGATGGTCATCTCTTCTCCTGTACCGTTCATGACTTCTCCGACGGTGGTCTGGGTATCAAAATCAACGGACAGGCGAAGGTGCTGGAAGGGCAGAAGGTTAACCTGTTGCTTAAGCGTGGCCAGCAGGAGTATGTCTTCCCGACACAGGTTGTGCGTGTGGCAGGCAATGAAGTGGGTCTGCAGCTGATGCCGCTGACCAGGAAGCAACATATTGATTTTGTGCAGTGTACGTTTGCCCGCGCGGATACGTGGGCTCTCTGGCAGGACAGCTTCCCGGAAGATAAACCTCTGGAAAGCCTGCTGGATATTCTGAAGCTGGGGTTCCGTGGCTATCGTCACCTTGCAGAATTTGCCCCGTCGTCGGTGAAAATAATTTTCCGGTCACTTACTTCGCTGGTTTCCTGGGTCGTGTCGTTCATTCCTCGTCGTCCTGAGCGGGATGAGGCGAAGCAGGCGGACCCGGTTATGGCTCAACAATGATGATAACGCGATGAAAACAAAACTTTCCTGGTTATGTGCAGTGGCAATGGGGATGAGTACGCTCCCCGCAACAATGGCTAACGCAGCGCCTGATAACGCCGCGGCCACGCCTGCTCCAACGGTGCCTGTGGTGTCGCAAGCGACCGAACCGGTTGTCACCGCGGCGCCCGGTCAAACAGAAAATCTCGTTCCCAACCAGCCGACAGCGGGAAATACCCTGCCGGCCGACGCGCAGGTTGTGGGGCAGGTGATGCCGGGCGTTCCGGGGGCTAATGCGCCTGTTGTCACGGAGAATGCCCCGTCGCGGGACGTGAAGCTCACCTTTGCGCAGATTGCGCCGCCTCCGGGCAGCATGGTGCTGCGCGGCGTCAATCCTAAAGGCGGCGTTGAGTTTGGTATGCGCAGCGATGAGGTTGTGTCGAAGGCGGTGCTGAACCTGGAATATACCCCTTCTCCTTCGCTGCTGCCGACCCAGTCTCAGTTGAAGGTCTATCTGAATGACGAGCTGATGGACGTGCTGCCGGTCACCAAAGAGCAGTTGGGTAAGAAAACCCTGGCTCAGGTGCCGATCAACCCGCTGTTTATCACCGACTTTAACCGTATCCGTCTGGAATTCGTGGGCCATTACCGTGACGTGTGCGAAAACCCGGCCAGCAACACGCTGTGGATGGATGTCGGGCGTAACTCATCGCTGCAGATGACCTACCAGTCGCTGGCGCTGAAAAACGATCTCTCCGCGTTCCCGGTGCCGTTCTTCGATCCGCGTGATAATCGCCCGTTAAACCTGCCGATGGTCTTTGCGTCCTCACCGGACGTCACGGAGCAACTGGCAGCGACCATCGTGGCCTCCTGGTTCGGCTCCCGTTCCGGCTGGCGCGGGCAGAATTTCCCGGTTATGTATGACAAGATCCCTGACAGAAATGCCATCATCTTTGCGACCAACGCGAAGCGTCCTGCTTTCCTGCGTGAGCACCCGGATGTCAAAGCGCCGACCATTGAGATGATAAGCCACCCGGATAACCCGTATGTGAAGCTGCTGGTGGTTTTCGGGCGTGATGAGAAAGACCTGGTGCAGGCGGCAAAAGCGATTGCGCAGGGGAATATCCTGTTCCGCGGCAGCAGCGTAATTGTCGATGAGGTCAAGCCGCTGCTGGCACGTAAACCTTATGACGCGCCAAACTGGGTACGTACCGACCGCGCCGTCACCTTCGGCGAGCTGAAAACCTATGAAGAGCAGCTGCAGTCGACAGGGATTGAGCCGTCTCCTGTCAGCCTGTCGCTGAACCTGCCGCCGGACCTGTATCTGCTGCGCACCACCGGTATCGATATGAACATGAACTATCGTTACACCGCGCCGTCAACCAAAGACAGTTCGCGCATGGATATCAGCCTGAATAACCAGTTCCTTCAGTCGTTTAATTTGGTGAGTAATCAGGAAACGAACCGTCTGCTGCTGCGTTTGCCGGTACTGCAGGGGCTGCTGGATGGTAAAACCGATGTCTCCATCCCGGCGCTGAAGCTCGGGGCGGTAAACCAGCTGCGCTTTGATTTCCAGTACATGAATCCAATGCCGGGCGGTTCGGTGGACAACTGCATCACCTTCCAGCCGGTGCAGAACCACGTCGTGATTGGCGATGAATCGACCATCGACTTCTCGAAGTACTATCACTTCCTCGCCATGCCGGATCTGCGGGCATTTGCTAACGCGGGCTTCCCGTTCAGCCGTATGGCGGACCTGTCTGAATCCATTGTTGTGATGCCAAAAGCGCCAAATGAAGGGCAGGTGACGACTCTGCTGGACACCATGGCGACCGTAGGCGCGCAAACGGGCCTGCCGGCGATTAACGTTACCCTGACGGATGATGGCGCTCAAATTCAGAACAAGGATGCGGACATCATGGTGATCGGTTCCATCCCGAATAAGCTGAAGGATGAGAAGCGTATCGATCTGCTGGTTCAGGCAGCCCAGTCCTGGGTTAACACGCCGCTGCGTCAGACCGAGTTCCCGAGCATCATGCCGGATATCAACGATCGTAAAGCCAGCGCGCAGACGGCTGTCACGTCTCAGGGGGCGATGGCGGCCGTGGTCGGCTTCCAGTCACCGTACAACGATCAGCGTAGCGTGATTGCCCTGCTCGCAGACAGCCCGCGTGGCTACGAACTGCTCAACAGTGCGATGAACGACAGCGGTAAACGTGCCGCGATGTTCGGCTCTGTGTCGGTGATCCGTGAGTCGGGCGTGAACAGCCTGCGCGTAGGCGATGTGTACTATGTGGGGCATCTGCCATGGTTCGAACGTCTGTGGTATGCGCTCTCTAACCATCCGATTCTGCTCGCTATCCTGGCCGCCGTCAGCGTGGTGCTGCTGGCCTGGGTGCTGTGGCGTCTGCTGCGTATCATCAGCCGTCGTCGCCTGAATCCGGATCATGAGTAAGATGTGATGAAAGCCTTTCGCTGGTGTGTCATTGCGTTGATGCTGGCAGCGGCGCCTCTGCGCGCCGCCTGTACCTGGCCTGCCTGGGAGAAATTTAAACAGGATTACATCAGCGAGGGCGGGCGGGTCATTGATCCCAGCGACACGCGTAAAATCACTACCTCGGAAGGGCAAAGCTACGCGCTGTTCTTTGCCCTCGCCGCGAATGACCGTAAAGCGTTCGACAAGGTGCTGGCATGGACGCGGGATAACCTTGCCGGGGGGCATCTCGACGACACGCTTCCCGCCTGGTTATGGGGACAAAAAGACAAAGACACCTGGGCGGTTATCGATACCAATTCCGCCTCGGATGCCGATATCTGGATCGCCTGGTCCCTGCTTGAAGCGGGGCGGTTATGGAAAGACGCTGACTATACCCGTACGGGCAAGGCGCTACTCGAGCGCATCGCCCGCGAAGAAGTGGTGAAAGTACCTGGCCTCGGTCTGATGCTGCTGCCCGGTAAAGTTGGCTTTGTCGATGAGAACGCCTGGCGTTTTAATCCCAGCTATCTTCCTCCACAGCTCGCAAGCTACTTCACGCGTTTTGGCGCCCCGTGGACCACCCTGCGTGAGACCAATCTGCGCTTGCTGCTGGAGAGTGCGCCGAAAGGTTTTTCGCCGGACTGGGTGCAATACCAGAAAAACAAAGGCTGGCGGTTACAACAGGAGCCGCCGCTGGTGGGGGGATATGACGCCATCCGCGTCTATCTCTGGGTGGGGATGATGAACGATAACGATCCTCAAAAAGCCCGGCTGCTGGCGCGCTTCAGGCCGATGGCCACCACTACAACAAAACAGGGTGTACCACCGGAAAAAGTGAATGTGGTGAGTGGAGCACGCACGGGCAATGGCCCGGTCGGCTTCTCTGCCGCCATGCTGCCTTTTTTACAACAGCGTGATGCGCAGGCCGTCCAGCGCCAGCGCGTGGCTGACCACTTTCCTGATAATAATGCTTACTACAGTTATGTACTGACTCTCTTTGGACAAGGATGGGATCAGCATCGTTTTCGTTTCACCACAAAAGGTGAATTAATACCGGATTGGGGCCAGGAATGCGCAAGTTCACAGTAAATCTACTCAGTTTATCGCTTGGCCTGGCGCTGATGCCGCTGGCTCAGGCCGTCAACTCTCCACAGCAGCAACAACTGCTGGAACAGGTGCGCCTGGGGGAATCGACGCAGCGTGAAGATTTGGTGCGTCAGTCGCTCTATCGTCTTGAGCTGATCGACCCGAACAACCCTGACGTTATTGCGGCACGTTTTCGCTATCTGCTTCGTCAGGGCGACAACGCCGGCGCGCAAAAAGAGCTGGATAGACTGAAAGGGATCGCCCCCGGTTCCAGCGCGTACCAGTCCTCGCGCAACACGATGCTGCTTTCCACGCCGGATGGCCGCCAGCAGTTACAGCAGGCTCGCTTACTCGCCACGACAGGCCATACCCAGGAAGCGATTGCCGCCTATGACAAGCTGTTCGACGGCAACCCGCCGGGCGGCGACGTGGCAACAGAATACTGGAATGTGGTGGCGAAAGATCCCGCCCGCCGCAATGCGGCCATTAATCAACTGAAAAAGATTAACAGCAGCAGCCCCGGCAATACGCAGCTGCAGTCGACGCTGGCCCAGCTGCTGTTCCAGACCGGGCGCCGTGATGAAGGCTTTGCGGTGCTGCAGGAGATGGCTAAATCCAGCAATGGCCGCAGCCAGGCGTCGGATATGTGGTATGCGCAGATCAAAGACCAGCCTGTCAGCAATGCCAGCGTCTCCGCGCTGCAAAAGTACCTGAGCGTATTCAGTGACGGTGAGAACGTAACCGCAGCGCGTTCACAGCTTGAAGCGCAGCAAAAACAGCTCGCCGATCCAACTTTCCGTGCGAAAGCACAAGGCCTGGCGGCAGTGGATGCCGGACAGGGTGATAAGGCGGTGGCGGAACTGCAAAAGGCGGTCAGCGCAAACCATGCCGACAGCGAAGCCATTGGCGCGCTGGGCCAGGCATACTCCCAGAAAGGCGACCGTGCTCGCGCGGTGGCACAGTTTGAAAAGGCGATCGCCCTCGATCCGCAGAGCGATAACCGCGGCAAATGGGACAGCTTGCTGAAGGTGAACCGTTACTGGCTGCTGATCCAGCAGGGGGATGCGGCGCTGAAAGCGAATAACCCGGCACAGGCGGAGCGCTATTATCAACAGGCGCGCACTATCGACAATAGCGACAGTTATGCGGTGCTGGGGCTGGGTGATGCCGCAGCGGCACGTAAAGATAACGACGCCGCCGAGCGCTATTATCGGCAGGCATTACGCATGGACAGCGGCAACAGTAACGCGGTCCGCGGACTGGCCAATATTTATCGCGCACAGTCACCGGAGAAAGCCTCGCAGTTTATCCAGTCGCTCTCCGCCAGCCAGCGTCGCAGCATTGATGATATTGAACGTAGCCTGACCAACGAACAGCTCTCCGCCCAGGCCGAGCAGCTGGAGAACCAGGGCAAATACGCCCAGGCCGCCGAGGTTCAGCGTCGTCGTCTGGCGCTCTCTCCAGGCGACGTGTGGATCACCTATCGCCTGTCGCGCGATCTCTACAGCGCAGGCCAGCGCAGTCAGGCAGATACCCTGATGCGTCAGCTTGCCAGCCAGAAACCGACCGACCCGGATCAGGTGTATGCCAACGGGCTCTATCTTTCCGGTAACGACCAGGATCGTGCCGCGCTGGCCCATCTGGAGACGCTGCCGCGCAGCCAGTGGAACGGCAATATTCAGGAGCTTGCCGACCGCCTGCAAAGTAATCAGGTGCTCGAAACCGCCAATCGCCTGCGCGACAGTGGCAAAGAGCAGGAGGCGGAAAATCTTCTTCGTCAGCAACCTGCTTCTACCCGTATCGATTTAACCCTGGCGGATTGGGCGCAGCAGCGGGGAGATCTCAGTGCAGCAAAAACGGCATACAGCGGCGTGTTGCAGCGCGAGCCACAAAACGAAGATGCGATCCTCGGCCTGACCGAAATCTACAGTGCGCAGGGCGACAAAGACGCTGCGCGTGCCGAACTGGCGAAACTGCCTGCGACGCAAAATGGCCAGCCGTTGTCGCTCAACATGCAGCGCCGCATCGCGATGGCGCAGGCGGGGCTGGGTGATTCTGCTGCCGCAGAAAAGACGTTCAACAGCATCATTCCGCAGGCAAAATCACAGCCTGCATCAATGGAAAACGCGCTGGTGCTGCGTGATGCGGCACGTTTTCAGACGCAAAATGGCCAGCCTCAGCAGGCGCTGGAGACCTATAAAGATGCCATGGTCTCCTCTGGCATCACCACCACCCGTCCGGCAGACAATGACACCTTTACGCGCCTGACGCGTAACGACGAAAAAGATGACTGGCTGAAGCGCGGCGTGCGTAGCGATGCCGGTGATTTGTATCGCCAGCAGGATGTTAACGTTACGCTGCAGCACGACTACTGGGGATCCAGCGGTACCGGCGGCTACTCCGACCTGAAAGCCCACACCACTATGCTGCAGGTGGATGCGCCGCTCTCTGATGGACGGATGTTCTTCCGCAGCGATCTGGTCAATATGGATGCCGGTTCGTTTGCCACCAACAACGGCACCTACGATCCCAAATGGGGGACCTGTGCCGAAACGCCATGTCGCGGCAACACCAGTCAGACGTCAAACGGCGCAAGCGTGGCCGTGGGCTGGCAGAATAAAACCTGGGCATGGGATATCGGCACCACGCCAATGGGCTTTGACGTGGTGGATGTGGTCGGCGGGGTGAGCTATAGCAACGATCTCGGTCCTATCGGCTACACCATTAACGCCCACCGTCGCCCGATCTCCAGCTCTCTGCTGGCCTTTGCCGGGCAAAAAGACACCAATACCGGCACCACCTGGGGCGGCGTGCGCGCCACCGGCGGTGGCGTGAGCATCAGCTACGATAAAGGCGAGGCGAACGGCATCTGGTCAAGCCTGAACGCGGAATCGCTGACCGGGAAAAATGTAGAGGATAACTGGCGCGTCCGCTGGATGACCGGTTACTACTACAAGCTGATTAATAAAAACAACGAGCGCCTGACTATCGGTGTCTCTAACATGCTCTGGCACTACGATAAAGATCTGAGCGGCTATACCCTGGGTCAGGGCGGCTATTATAGCCCGCAGGAATATGTCTCCTTTGCGCTGCCGGTCACCTGGCGTAAACGCACGGAGAACTGGTCCTGGGAGCTGGGCGGGTCTGTCTCATGGTCTCACTCCAAAACCAACGATGTGCTGCGCTATCCCCTTCAGGGACTCATTCCCGTCGATGAGCCAGGCCGCTACACCGACAGGGGGGCGATGGAAACCGGCAGCAGCTCCTCAGGCACCGGTTATACCGCGCGGGCCATTGTCGAGCGCCGGGTCACGTCCAACTGGTTTGTGGGTCTTGGCGTGGATATTCAGGAAGCGAAAGACTATACCCCAAGCCATGCGCTGCTCTATGTACGCTACTCCGCCGCAGGCTGGCAGGGTGATATGGACTTACCGCCACAGCCGCTCATTCCCTACGCGGACTGGTAATCGGATTTTACTTAATCCATTTGTAAGTCTCTCTTAAAAGTGCGGCGATCGGGTATACTCAGGCGCGCCAGGTTTACACCCTGGTGCGCCCTGCGCTTCGAGTTCTGTGGAGAGTCATTTTGCGTGTCAGCCGTTCCTTAACGATCAAACAGATGGCGATGGTTTCTGCTGTCACCTTGCTGTTTGTACTGCTATTTTGCGTCATTTTGCTGTTTCATTCCGTACAGCAGAATCGCTATAACACGGCTTCGCAATTAGAAAGTATTGCCCGCTCGGTGCGTGGCCCGCTTTCGGCTTCTATTCTGAAAGGCGATATTCCCGAAGCGGAAACCATTTTAAAACGTATTCACCCTGCGGGCGTCGTCAGCCGCGCAGACGTGGTGCTGCCAAACCAGTTCCAGGCGCTGCGGATGAGTTTTATCCCCGAACGTCCCGTCCCGATGATGGTGATGCGCCTGTTTGAACTGCCGGTACAAATTTCGCTACCCATCTACTCGCTTGAACGCCCTGCGAATCCGCAGCCGCTGGCTTATCTTGTTCTGCAGGCGGACTCGTACCGCATGTATAAATTCGTCATGAGCTGGTTTATTACGTTAGTGACCACTTGCTTACTTATGACGCTGATACTGAGCGTGGCGCTGACCTGGTGCATTAACCGGCTGATTGTCCACCCGCTGCGGCGTATCGCCCGGGAGCTGAACGCGCTTTCTCCCCAGGAGCAGATGGGTCATCAGCTTGAGCTGCCCCGCCTGCATCATGACGATGAGATCGGCATGCTGGTGCGCAGCTACAACCTCAACCAGCAGCGCATTCAGCGTCAGCAGGATGAACTGAACAGTAGCGCCACCCGTTTTCCGGTGTCGGAGCTTCCTAATAAAGCGTTCCTGATGGCGATGCTGGAGCAGACCGTGGCGCGCCAGCAGACCACGGCGCTGATGGTCATCGCCTGTGAAACCCTGCAGGATACCGCTGGGGTGCTCAAGGAGAGCCAGCGTGAAATGCTGTTACTGACGCTGGTCGAAAAGGTTAAATCGGTGCTTGCTCCACGTATGGTGCTGACTCAGGTCAGCGGTTATGACCTGGTGGTGATTGCGAACGGCGTGGAAGAGCCGTGGCATGCGATCACGTTAGGTCAGCAAGTACTCACTGTCATTAATGAGCGGCTGCCCATTCAGGGTATTCAGCTTCGCCCCAGCGCCAGTATCGGGATTGCCATGTTCTATGGCGATCTGACCGCGGAGCAGCTCTATCGTCGCGCCTTCTCGGCGGCATTCACCGCCCGTCGCAAAGGGAAAAACCAGATCCAGTTCTTCGACCCGGATCAGATGGAAAAGGCGCAGCAGCGTCTGACGGAAGAGAGCGACATCCTCACCGCGCTGGATAACCACCAGTTTGCCCTCTGGCTCCAGCCGCAGGTCAATTTGCTGACGGGTGAAGTGGAAAGCGCGGAAGCGCTGTTGCGCGTGAAACAGCCGGATGGCAGCTGGGAGCTGCCGGAAGGGTTAATCGAACGTATTGAGTCCTGTGGTCTGATGGTCACGGTGGGCTACTGGGTGCTTGAGGAGTCATGCCGCCAGCTTGCCGCCTGGCAGGAGCGTGGTGTCAACCTGCCGCTGTCGGTCAATCTCTCTGCCCTGCAGTTGATGCATCCCACTATGGTCTCGGAGATGCTGGAGCTCATCAATCGCTACCGGATCCAGCCGGATACGCTGATTCTGGAAGTGACGGAAAGCCGTCGTATTGACGACCCGAATGAGGCGGTCGCGATCCTCAAACCGCTGCGCAACGCCGGTATCCGCATCGCGTTGGATGATTTTGGCATGGGCTATGCCGGACTGCGTCAGCTTCAGCACATGAAAACGCTGCCGGTGGATGTCCTGAAAATCGACAAAGCGTTTGTCGATGGGCTGCCGGAAGACAGCAGCATGGTGCAAGCCATTATTCAGATGGCGCGTAGTCTCAACCTGAATCTGATTGCTGAGGGTATCGAAACGGAAGCGCAGCGCCGCTGGCTTGCTGAGGCGGGTGTCGGGAAAGGCCAGGGCTTCCTGTTTGCCCGTGCCGTCCCGTCGGATGTCTTTGAACAACGGTACCTTTCCGGCGCTGGCAATAACGCAAAAGTGTAATTTTGTTGCTGGCTTGTGCGAGCCAGCTCAAAGTTCTTAACATTTGTGTTTCAAATTTGAACTGAGTTTATTTCTGTCCTGTTATGCGGGTGTTATTTTAGAGCCGCAGGTTAACCATAACCTTACAAAGCCTGTGGTTTTTCTTCCCAAGGACATTCTATGAAAACCTCACTCTTCAAAAGTCTTTATTTCCAGGTCCTGACAGCCATCGCAATCGGTATTTTACTGGGTCACTACTACCCGGAACTAGGTGCGCAAATGAAACCGCTTGGCGACGCGTTCGTTAAGCTCATTAAAATGGTCATCGCCCCGGTGATCTTCTGTACGGTGGTAACCGGTATCGCTGGCATGGAAAGCATGAAGGCGGTAGGGCGTACCGGTGCAGTGGCGCTGCTTTATTTCGAAGTGGTCAGCACCCTGGCACTGATTATCGGTCTGATCATTGTTAATGTGGTGCAGCCTGGCGCTGGCATGAACGTCGACCCGTCGACGCTGGATGCCAAAGCGGTGGCGGTTTACGCTGAGCAGGCGAAAGATCAGGGCGTGGTCGCCTTCCTGCTGGACGTCATTCCCGGCAGCGTGATCGGGGCGTTTGCCAGCGGAAACATTCTGCAGGTGCTGCTGTTCGCCGTCATGTTTGGTTTTGCCCTGCATCGTCTGGGCAGCAAAGGCCAGCTGATCTTTAACGTCATTGAAAGCTTCTCGCAGGTCATCTTTGGCATCATCAATATGATCATGCGCCTGGCGCCGATTGGTGCCTTCGGGGCAATGGCGTTCACCATCGGCAAATACGGCGTCGGCACGCTGGTACAGCTCGGCCAGCTGATTATCTGCTTCTATATCACCTGTATTCTGTTTGTGGTGGTGGTGCTGGGTTCGATTGCCCGCGCGGCCGGTTTCAGCATCTTCAAATTTATCCGCTATATCCGCGAAGAGCTGCTGATTGTGCTGGGAACCTCCTCCTCTGAGTCGGCGCTGCCGCGCATGCTCGATAAGATGGAGAAGCTGGGTTGTCGTAAATCGGTGGTGGGGCTGGTGATCCCGACAGGGTACTCCTTTAACCTCGACGGTACCTCGATATACCTGACCATGGCGGCAGTGTTTATTGCACAGGCAACCAACAGCCATATGGATATCTTCCATCAGATCACCCTTCTGGTGGTGCTGCTGCTCTCGTCGAAAGGGGCTGCGGGCGTAACGGGCAGTGGCTTTATCGTGCTGGCGGCGACCATTTCCGCTGTGGGACATCTGCCGGTGGCCGGTCTGGCGTTGATTCTCGGTATTGACCGCTTTATGTCTGAAGCGCGTGCGTTAACCAACCTGGTGGGTAACGGCGTGGCTACGGTTGTGGTGGCAAAATGGGTTAAAGAGCTGGATCACAAAAAGCTCGACGATACGCTGAATAATCGCTCTTCTGATAGCAAAAACCCGGGTTTATCCTCCTGATTTTCCGCTAAATTCCCGCATTCCCTTGTCGGAATGCGGGCTCCTGCGCATAATGACTGTTCGTACCTGTCATAATTCGACAAGATTTTTTTTGGGTATATTGCACTTCTCACCGTGACGTTTTGCAGAACGCGCGGTCTAATCGACGTGTTTTCATCGTCATCTTTTAGAGTGAAGCGCGTCGCGAGACACTCTTTTTAACCAGGAATGTTGATCAGGGGTTCACATGCAGGGCACAAAAATTCGACTCTTAACCGGCGGTTTGCTGATGATGGCAGCAGCCAGTTATGTGCAGGCAGATGCGCTCCAGCCAGACCCGGCATGGCAACAAGGGACCCTGGCGAATGGTTTTCAGTGGCAGGTGTTAGCCACGCCGCAGCGTCCCAGCGATCGTATTGAGATCCGTCTGTCTGTGAATACCGGCTCCCTCACTGAAAGCACCCAGCAGACCGGCTTTAGCCATTTTATTCCCCGACTGGCGCTCACCCAGAGCGGCAGTTTACAGGCTGTTCAGGTGCGTTCGCTCTGGCAGCAGGGCATTGACCCGAAGCGCCCATTGCCGCCGGCCGTCGTCTCGTATGACTACACCATGTTTAACCTGAGCCTGCCGAATAACCGTAACGATCTGCTCAAAGAAGCCCTTACGTATCTCTCCGATGCCACTGGCAATCTGGCGATCACGCCGGAAACCGTTAACTATGCGCTGAGCAACAGCGATATGGTGGCGACCTGGCCTGCGGATACCAAAGAGGGCTGGTGGCGTTATCGCCTGAAAGGCTCAGCGCTGCTTGGGCACGATCCGGCAGAGCCGCTGAAACAGCCGGTCGATGCCGAACAGGTAAAATCGTTCTATCAGAAATGGTACACCCCGGACGCGATGACGCTGATCGTGGTCGGGAATGTGGATAGCCGCGCGGTGGTTGAGCAGATCAACAAAGCCTTCGGCGAGCTGAAAGGCAAGCGTGAAACGCCTGCTCCTGTCCCGACGCTCTCCCCGCTGCGGACGGAGCCAGTCAGCATCTCCACTGATGCCGTGCGTCAGGACCGGCTCTCCATGATGTGGGATACCGCCTGGCAGCCTATCCGCGAATCCGCCGCGCTGCTGCGCTACTGGCGTGCGGATCTGACGCGTGAGGCGTTGTTCTGGCACGTTCAGCAGAGCCTCAGTAAGAACAGCGTGAAGAACATTGCGCTGGGCTTCGACTGCCGGGTGCTGTTCCAGCGCGCCCAGTGCGCCATTAATATCGAATCGCCTGGCGATAAGCTGAATGCCAATCTGGGCGTGGTGGCGAAAGAGCTGGCAAAAGTGCGCAAAGAGGGCCTGTCTGAAGAAGAGTTCAACGCGCTGGTCGCGCAGAAAAAGCTGGAACTGCAGAAGCTGTTTGCCACCTATGCCCGCGCCGATACGGATATCCTGATCAGCCAGCGTATTCGCTCCTTGCAGAATCAGGTGGTGGACATCGCGCCGGAACAGTACCAGAAGCTCCGTCAGGACTTCCTGAATGGGCTGACCGTCGATATGTTAAATCAGGATTTACGTCAGCAGCTGTCGCAGGATATGGGATTAGTCCTTCTGCAGCCGAAAGGCGAGCCGGAATACAACATGAAGGAGCTGCAGGCGACATGGGATTCAATCATGACCGCCGCGCCGCAACCTCCACAGGCGGCAACGTCTGATGATCTGCATCAGGACGCGACGGATATTCCACAGGGGCAGTAATCTTAAAAAATTCCCTCTCCCGGTGGGAGAGGGTCAGGGTGAGGGCATCAGCCCGCACCTTATTTAAGCAGGCATCGCCTCACGCGGAATAATCGCCCCGCGATACTGGATCACCGTGCTGGCCGTCAGGTGCCCGCGCTGTGCAGCCGCTTCAGGCGTGCCGCCCGTCAGGCGCACCGCCAGATAGCCCGCGCTGAAGGAATCACCCGCCGCCGTAGTATCCACCACTTTGTCCTTCGCCAGTTTCACCGCCGGGACGTCAATCACCGCCTCACCTGCTACGGCCACCAGGCACGATGCCGCGCCGCGCTTAATCACCACTTCGCTCACGCCAGCAGCCTGGGTGCGCGCAATAACCTCATCAACAGGCTTCTCGCCCCACAGGGCATCTTCGTCGTCGAGCGTCAGGAACGCGATGTCGGTGCACTGCAGCATCTGCTGGTAAACCTGCTGCGTCTCTTCACGGCTGGCCCACAGGCGCGGACGGTAGTTGTTATCAAAAATGACCTTCCCGCCATTGGCGCGGCATTCGCGCAGCAGCGACAGCAGCTTTTCACGACTGGTCGGGCTTAAGATGGCGAGGCTAATCCCGCTCAGATAGAGATAATCAAACGTCGCCAGCGTTTCGCAAATGGCGGCTGCGTCGTCGCTTTCCAGCCAGTATTTGGCCGCGGCTTCGTTTCGCCAGTAGTAGAAGGTGCGCTCGCCGGTATCATCGGTTTCAATGTAATACAAACCCGGCAGGCGGTTTTCCATGCGCTGAATCAGCGAGGTATCAATGTGTTCGCTCTGCCAGGCGTCCAGCATTTGCTGGCTGAAACTGTCCGTACCCAGTGCGGTGACGTAGTTCACGGTGAGGGCCTCCGGCGGCACCTGACGGGCAATATACACGGAGGTGTTTAAGGTATCGCCACCAAAACCGCGGCTAACGTCCGCGCCTTTTTGTGACAGCTCAATCATGCATTCGCCAATAACGGCAATTTTTTTGGACATAATCATGAACCTGAACAGAGTATTTAAAAGCAGTGTGCGCTGTGTGAATTATCAGGTCAACTATATTAAAACATCGTTCCATTATTTTTTTTTGAACCAGCGCGTGTTCCTGTTCATTTCTGTCATCTTAATTTCATTTTCCCGGTGAATTGAACATAAAGTTCTCAATTATCGCGCCGATAACCCAGTGACGAGTCCAGAAAGGCCATCCCAACAACAGGACATCTGAAATGAAGTCAGAGCAGGTTATCCAGCGGCTGAGCACTACGCCTGAGGCAAGTATTGAGAACTTGCAGGAGCATCGCTACTGGCTGCAATGTGAGCGTGTGTATACCTACCAGCCGATCTATCGTACCGACGGTCGACTGATGGCGATTGAAATTTTGACGGTCGTTACGCACCCTTCTAACCCTTCACAGCGTATCGCGCCGGACCGCTATTTTGCCGAAGTCGCCGTGCGCCAGCGCCTGGACGTGCTGGAAGAGCAGTTGCGCATGCTGGAAACGAAAAAGGCCTTTTTCGAACAGCACGATATTCTGGCCTCGGTCAACGTGGATGGCCCAACCCTGCTGGCGCTGCGCCAGAACGCGAAGTTGCAGGAGCTTATCGCCACCCTGCCGTGGATGCGCTTTGAACTGGTAGAGCATGTCCGCCTGCCGCAGGAATCCTCCTTTGCCTCGATGTGTGAATTTGGCCCCCTGTGGCTGGATGACTTTGGCACCGGCATGGCGAACTTCTCCGCCCTCAGCGAAGTGCGTTACGACTACATCAAAGTGGCCCGCGATCTGTTCATTATGCTGCGCCAGACCCCGGAAGGGCGGAATCTGTTTACGCTGTTATTACAGCTGATGAACCGCTATTGCAAAGGCGTCATTGTGGAAGGTGTGGAAACGCTGGAAGAGTGGCGCGATGTGCAAAACTCACCCGCCGCCGCCGCGCAAGGCTATTACCTCTCACGTCCGGTGCCCATGGATACCCTCGACGGTGTGATAACCAACCTCTGAACCGCCCGTTTCCCTTTGTCTGGACTATAGTTTTACAGGACAGGTCATCAGGAAAAGGGGATCAAAATGACTAAAACAACCAGGGTAATCTCCTGGACAGCAGGGATTTTCTTGTTGTTGATTGTGGTCGCTATCATCATTATTGCGACATTCGACTGGAACCGTCTTAAGCCGACCATCAACCAGAAAGTCTCAACTGAACTGAACCGCCCCTTCGCGATACGCGGTGATTTGGGCGTGGTCTGGGAGCGTCAGAAAGAAGAGACCGGCTGGCGAAGCTGGATCCCCTGGCCGCACGTTCACGCCGACGACATCGTTCTGGGCAATCCGCCGGATATTCCTGCCGTCACCATGGTGCATCTTCCGCGGGTTGAAGCCACGCTGGCGCCGTTAGCGCTTCTGACAAAAACCGTCTACCTGCCGTGGATCAAGCTTCAGCAGCCCGATGCACGCCTGATCCGTCTCTCGGAAAAAAACAATAACTGGACCTTTAACCTCGCCAGCAGCGGCGAGAAAGATCCCAATGCCCAGCCCTCTTCGTGGTCATTCCGTCTCGATAATATTCTGTTCGATCGCGGGCGGATCGCCATCGACGATAAAGTCAGCAAGGCCGACGTGGAGATCCTGGTCGATCCGCTGGGTAAGCCGCTGCCGTTCAGTGAAGTGACCGGCACCAAAGCGAAAGGGGATAACGCCAGCGCGGGCGATTACGTTTTCGGCCTGCGGGCCACCGGGCGCTACAACGGACAGCCACTGACCGGCACCGGTAAAATTGGCGGCATGCTGGCGCTGCGAAGCGCAGGCACCCCGTTCCCGGTGCAGGCGGACTTCCGCTCCGGCAACACGCGAGTCGCCTTTACCGGCACGGTCAACGATCCAATGAACATGGGCGGGGTCGATCTGCGGCTGAAGTTCGCCGGAGATTCGCTGGGCGAACTGTATGAACTCACCGGCGTGCTGCTGCCGGATACGCCGCCGTTTGAGACGGACGGGTATTTGGTGGCCAAACTCGATACGGAAAAATCGTCTGTCTTTGACTATCGGGATTTCAACGGCCGTATCGGCGACAGCGATATCCACGGTACGCTGACCTACACCACCGGCAAACCGCGTCCGAAACTGGAAGGGGATGTGGAGTCCCGCCAGCTGAGGCTTGCCGATTTGGGCCCTCTGATCGGCGTTGATTCCGGCAAAGGCACGAAGTCGAAAGAGGTCAAAAAAGACCTTCAGCCCGCGGGGAAAGTGCTGCCCTACGATCGCTTTGAAACCGACAAGTGGGATGTAATGGATGCGGATGTGCGCTTCAAAGGGCGAAAAATCGAGCACGGCAGCACGCTGCCGATCAGCAACCTCTCAACCCATATTCTGCTTAAAAATGCCGACCTGCGTCTGCAGCCGCTGAAGTTTGGCATGGCGGGCGGAACCATCTCCTCGAACATTCATCTTGAAGGCGATAAAAAGCCGATGCAGGGTAGGGCTGATATACAGGCGCGCAGGCTTAAGCTGAAAGAGCTGATGCCCAACGTGGAGCTGATGCAGAAGACCCTCGGTGAAATGAACGGTGACGCGGACATTCGCGGGGTGGGGAACTCCGTGGCGGCGCTGCTCGGGAGCAGTAACGGCAACCTCAAGCTACTGATGAACGACGGGCTGGTGAGCCGCAACCTGATGGAGATCCTGGGGCTGAACGTCGGGAACTACATCATCGGGCAGATCTTTGGTGACGATGAGGTGCGGGTGAACTGCGCGGCGGCGAATCTGGATCTGGTTAACGGCGTGGCGCGGCCGCAGATTTTTGCCTTCGACACGGAAAACGCGGTAATCAACGTGACCGGGACCGCCAGCATGGCCTCTGAGCAGCTTGATTTAACCATCGATCCGGAAAGCAAAGGGATCCGTATCATCACCCTGCGCTCGCCGCTCTACGTGCGCGGCACTTTCAAAAATCCGCAGGCGGGGGTAAAACCCGGGCCACTGATTGCACGCGGTGCGGTGGCGGCAGCGCTCGCAACGCTGGTCACGCCAGCCGCGGCGCTGCTGGCGTTGATTTCGCCATCAGAAGGGGAAGCCAATCAGTGCCGGACGATTTTGTCACAGATGAAGAGGTAAGGTGCGGTCTGTATTTGCCGGGTGGCGGCTACGCCTTACCCGGCCTACGATTCAAATGTAGGCCGGGTAAGCGCAGCGCCACCCGGCATTAGCTTAAAGCGCCTGATGCTTAGTCTCGTGCGTCAGCAGCAGCGCAATCAGCGTCAGTGCCGCCATGGCCGCCAGATACACGCCCACGTAGAACAGGCCATAATTTGCCTGCAGCCAGGTGGCGATATACGGCGCAACGGATGCTCCCAGAATCGACGAGACGTTATAGGAGAACGACGCGCCGGTATAACGCACTTCCGTCGGGAACAGCTCCGGCAGCAGCGCGCCCATCGGGCCGAAGGTTAATCCCATCAGGCTCAGACCAATCAGCAGATACGCCATCACCAGCGCCGGGCTGCCCGAGCCTAACAGCGGCGGGAAGATAAACAGGGCGAACAGAATGATAAGCGTCGTGATGGTGATCATGCTGGAGCGACGGCCAAATTTATCCGCCAGCAGGCCGGCAATCGGCACCATGACGCCAAACCCAATCACCGCCATCATCAGCATCCACAGCACTTCGTTACGCGGCAGACCCAGCCCAACCGGCGCGGCAGCGGTGCTGAACGTCATGGAGTAGACGGTCATGATATAGAACAGCGTATAGGTAGCCAGCATGATAAAGGTGCCCAGCACGGTCACGCGGACATGTTTGGTCAGCAGCGTGCCCAGCGGCACTTTTACCTGTTTTTTTGCCGCCGCCACTTTCGCGAACACCGGCGTTTCGTGCAGAGAAACGCGAACATACAGACCAATCAGCACCAGCACGGCCGAGAAGACGAACGGAATACGCCAGCCCCAGCTCATGAACTGCTCGTCGGTCAGCAGCCAGGAGAGCAGCAGGAAGGTGCCGTTCGCAAAGAAGAAGCCAATCGGTGCGCCAAGCTGCGGGAAGGAGCCATACAGCGCCCGTTTACGCGCCGGGGCGTTCTCGGTCGCCAGCAGTGCCGCGCCGCCCCATTCACCGCCCAGACCCAGACCCTGACCAAAACGCGCCAGCGCCAGCAGCACCGGTGCCAGAATGCCAATGGTCTCGTAGGTGGGCAGCAGGCCGATGGCGACGGTAGAAATACCCATCGTCAGCAACGAGGCCACAAGCGTCACTTTACGCCCGATGCGATCGCCAAAATGACCAAACAGCGCAGAGCCAATCGGACGCGCGACGAAGGCGATAGCAAAGGTTGCCAGAGACTGTAGCGTGGCCGCCGTCGGGTCGCCCTGCGGGAAGAAAATATGCGGGAAGACGATGACCGCCGCGGTGGCGTAAATGTAAAAGTCGAAGAACTCGATGGCGGTGCCAATCAGCGAGGCGACGACAACTTTATTGCGTGAGTTGACCGGAACGTTTTCGCTCCCGGAATCGAGTGTTGTGGCGGTTGCTTGCATAATATTTTCTTATTTTATGTCGGACGAAAGGCCATATTACGCACAGCAAAAGCGACATTTCAATCTGTAACAAAGCCGCGAACCGGTGATAAAAGCAACAAAAAGCGGATAATGTTCAGGCCAGCCAAAACACTTCCATGAAATGCTTCACAGATTTTAAATATCAGTGGATAAAACTGGTTTTCAGTTAAATAAAAGTTACGGACTGGATATATATGCTGAAATGATGAATCGGGCTGAAACTTTCAGCCCGAAAGGGGGAATTAGCGGTGGGTTTTCCCCGGCATGCGCGTGTCGCCTTTGTATTCGGCGGTAGCAATCCACGCCGCGCAGAACAGCGTCAGGCGGGCAAAGAAGTAGAAGAACGCCATCAGCCCCAGAACGGAGCCAAACGCGGCGCCAGAAGGGGATTTCACCAGTGACGGCAGGGTATAAGTCATCACGATTTTAATCACCTCAAAGCCTATCGCCGCGAGTAGTGTTCCGCGGATCAGCGCTTTTTTGCGCGGACGATGACGCGGCAAGCGCCAGAAGATCCAGAAGAACAGCAGGTAGTTGGCGAAAATGGAAATCGCCAGCCCAATGCCGCGCCACGCAGGCTTGAGCCAGTCGATGTAATCAAGATAGAGCGCGGAGATAATCATCTGCTGCGCGGAACCGGCGACCGAGGTGATGGAGAGCGTGACGACCAGCGCCACCAGCAGACCAATCAGCGAAACAAAATCGCGGAAATACTTAACCCAAATTTTCTCCTGATCCTGAGGCTTACGCTCCCATACCTCGCGCGACTGGGCGCGAATGGCCTCGCGCAGGTTACCCATCCAGTTCACACCGGAATAGAGCGCAATCAGCAAACCGACAATACCCACCGTGGTGCGCTGCTGCACGGCAGTATTGATGGTGCTTTTTAGCGTGGTGGCGAGGGTCGGGTCACTGACGTTATCCAGGATCTTATTGAAAATATCCTGCAGCAGCGTCGGATGAGACGCGAGCACAAAACCGGCTGCCGCGAACGAGACCATCAGGATCGGGATCATCGACAAAAAGGAAAAATAGGTAATCGCTGCACCAAACTGATTTCCCATCCGGTCGTTGAAACGTTCCGCGGCGCGTATCAGGTGCGCAATCACGGGGATCTGCTGAACTCTCTCTGCCAGCGTAGTGACCGTCCCCAGCGCTTTGCTGGCTTTGCCGGGTGTGCTGGGCTCTTCGGGCCCGGTCTCCATCTTCTTGATGGGATCATAATCTAATTGTTGAGTCGGTCGTTGCGGGTTATTTTCCGGCGTCACGCGTTTTTTCCTTTTCGTTGAGCTGGATGTCATTGAATTATAGCTTGCGACTAATCCACGTAAGCTTTTGTGATTTCCGTAAGCCACTCCATAAACAGGTGTACCCGACGGGAAAGGTTACGGCGGTGGGGGTAAATCAGGGAAACCGGCATGGGTTCAGCCCGGTATTGCGGCAGCACTTCTATCAGCTTTTTCGTGCGCAGAGAATCACGAACGCCCACGCGGGGAACCTGGATAATACCCAGCCCGGTGATGCAGGCGGCATGGTACGTCTCGGTACTGTTGACCGTTAAGACGCCGCCCGTTTTAACCCACTGGGTCGTACTGCCGTTATAAAACTCAAAGCCCTGCGGGCGCGTGCCCAGCATCGCGGCGTAGTGGATTACCGCGTGTGAGGCCAAATCGTCCAGCGTTTCCGGATAACCAAACCGCGTCAGATAATCCGGGCTGGCGCAGTTGATAACCGTAAGCTTGCCCAGTGGGCGGGCGATAAGCCCGGAATCTTTCAGGGTGCCGACGCGCACCACGCAGTCGAACCCCTCGCGGATCACATCCACCAGACGATCGCTGCTGCTGAGCTCCAGTTCAATACCCGGATACTGCTGCAAAAACGCAGGCAGTTTGGGGATGACTAAATTTCGTGCAACCCCCACCGGCATATCGACGCGTAGCCGCCCGCTGATACTGGAGGGATCGTGCTGGAACATACCGTCCAGTTCATCAAGGTTCGCCAGCAGATCTTTTGCCCGTTCGTAATAGACCATGCCGTCCTGCGTGAGGCTGACGCGGCGCGTGGTGCGGTGCAGCAGCTGGGTGCCCAGGCGGTTTTCCAGCGCCTGAATCTGCCGCGACACGCTGCCTCTTGGCAGGGTCAACGTCTCCGCTGCGCGGGAAAAACTCTCCAGCTCCGCGACCCGAACAAACAACTGCATTGCGTTAATTTTATCCATCGGTAGCGCTCATTGTTGTTGTAAATGAAACAGTGAAGCGTTCTGTCACATCTTTATTGATCTTCTATCAGCTAATAAGCTCTTTCTCAATCTCCCTGACAACCGAAATGAGGTTTCTTATGACTGAACGTATCGCTTTAGTGACCGGTGGTAGCCGTGGTTTGGGTAAAAATGCGGCCCTGAAGCTGGCAGCAGAGGGAACAGGTATTGTCCTGACTTATCATCACAATCAGCAGGATGCGCTGGATGTTGTGCAAGAAATTCAGGGAAAAGGGGTAAACGCGGCGGCATTACAGCTTAACGTCGGAGATATCACCCATTTCGAACATTTTGCTCAACAGTTGCAGGAAACGCTCCGAACCGTCTGGCAGCGTGATACCTTTGATTATTTATTGAACAATGCCGGAACGGGTTTATACGCCCCCTATACCGAGACGACAGAAGCGCAGTTCGATGAGGTAATGAATGTACATTTAAAAGGGCCGTTTTTCCTGACCCAGCGCCTGCTGCCGTTGCTGAAAGATGGCGGACGGATCCTCAACGTCTCCAGCGGGCTGGCGCGTTTTACACAGCCAGGCTCCGCGACCTATGCGGCCATGAAAGGGGCGATGGAAGTACTGACCCGCTATCAGGCCAAAGAGCTGGGCGCACGCGGCATCTCCGTCAATATCATCGCGCCGGGGGCAATTGAGACCGATTTTGGCGGCGGACGCGTACGCGATGACGCGCAGCTTAATCAGTTGCTTGCGTCGCAAACCGCGCTGGGGCGTGTTGGCCTGCCGGATGATATTGGTGATGCCATCGCCGCGCTGCTCAGCGACAAACTGGGCTGGATGAATGCGCAACGTATTGAAGTGTCTGGTGGGATGTTCCTGTAATACGCCTCCTTAAGGGGACGGAACCCCTTAAGGAAATCCTTAAAAGAGATGTGTCCAGATACGGGCAGATATAAAGAACGGCGATGAATTTGTAACCTCTCCGTTCATTGAGTTTTTTCTCAAATAACGCCTCTATACAATCCCCCCTCGCTATTCTCAGAGGGAGAAAAACGATGCGAGTAATCATGTTTGACAGGCAGTCGATATTTATTCATGGAGCGATAAACAGTTTGCAGACGTTAATTCGACTTTGTTGAATAAATCGAACTTTTGCTGAGTTGAAGGATCAGATCACGCATC